>JAQXAF010000019.1 GCA_029253085.1 Luminiphilus sp.
GATGCTATTCCAATGCGAATAGGTTTTGCGGTCTCTTCTGCAGAGTAGGCGTCTACAATAGAAACACCTCGGAAACCTCCAAAATATATCGTTCCCGAAGCAGACCCATGTGAAGATCCGCTTATAAATTCACCGATATTTGCACCAAAAGTGTTTTTGTAGTTCCGTGCTTCCATCGTAATTGGATTGAATCTCGTTAGCCCTTCGTTGTGCGATAGCCAAAAACTCCCTGCTTTGTCTTTGTGGATACCCATTACAGCGATGCTTGGTAAATTTAGGTCTCTCGTTACGTTATTTACTGCGTTGACGCTCAAGCCATCGTCCCTTTGAGCCTTCATCAGCCCATACTGAAAAGTTCCAACCCAGAGGTCATTGTTGTCCCCATGCTGAAGCTCAACCGGGTTTATGTTTTTAGTTGTTGCTCCAGCGTCGACTAAAAAGGAGGAAAAATCTGTGTCTGTCATGGTGGAGAGGTCGGCTGCAAGCTTTGCAATTCCTTGCTCATTGGCTACTAAGATACCGCCGTCGAGATCTAACAGAAGTGCGTAAATGATGTCGCTAATTTGGCTGCCAGCAAGGGACCGTAACGTCCGTGTTACCTTGCCATCGTTTGTCACTACAGACAGCCCACCTCCATAGGTACCAACAATCAGACCAATCTTCGGTAATGCGAGGAGAGAGGTTATGGCCTGACTATGCAGTGCTTTGTTTTGCAATGGATCGTATGCGACCTTGGTAATGCTGTCCTCCGCTATATCGTAGCGAAAGAGACCATTGTCGAACGTTCCGATCCAAGCGAGATTTTGGTTAACCGCTACTGCGGTAACAATGCCTTCAGGGAGTGCTTTGTGAGTAAAGTGGTTTATGTTGTTAAATGAAGCTTCTCCAGGGTTTAAAAAAGAAACCCCTGCATCAGTTGCCAGCCAAAGTACGCCTTTTTCGGATACGGTTATTCCATTGACAGTATCGCTCTGCAGGTTGCTATTAGAGCTATTGATAATTTTCGCGGTGCTTCTTCTACCGTGGGCTAAGCCGTTTGTAAGCCCTATCCAGTAGGTTTCATCGTTAGTTTTGTATATTGATCTAACTTCAGTTTCTGCAAGTCCCGAGTTGAAGTCGGTGTAAGACTGAAAAGAGCGACCTTTATCAGTGGTTACAGCGAGCCCTTTTCCCGTTCCAACCCAGGTGGTTTGGTCGTCATGGAATATTTCATAAATAGTGTTCGAAGGTAGATCCTCAGCGGTAGGCCCGGCCACTATCCGCCTAGTTTCACCTGTTTTTCGATCAATAATGAATACACCAGCACCTAGGGTGGCGACCCACAGTTCTTCCTCGTTTTTAGCTATTTTAAAGAGGTCGCTTTTCTGCAATTCTAATGAAGAAGATGCACTTTTAAATACAGGCTGCTGATCTACCCATGTGACTTCAAAGATACCTGCGCCATTAACCAGCGCATACAGCCTTTCTCCATCAACAGAAAAGTCTACAACGCTCGCGCCTTTAGGGAATTGAGTTTTGGGCAAT
Organism: Luminiphilus sp.; assembly: GCA_029253085.1. Taxonomy (GTDB): domain Bacteria; phylum Pseudomonadota; class Gammaproteobacteria; order Pseudomonadales; family Halieaceae; genus Luminiphilus. Next base: position 1,525 of record JAQXAF010000019.1, read on the forward strand.
GCAAAAGAAAAAATCTGAGAAGTTTCGGGACGATAAACACTCACTTTCTCGGTTAAACCGAGCCAGAGTCTGCCGGCTGAGTCAATTTCAAAACCTATAATATCGTCTTCCAGATTTCTGAGTTCTGAAGGGGTGCTCAACGTTTGGTTTGTGGGGTCTAAAGTTTGAATTGCGGATCTGGTCGCTATCCAAATTTTATTGTCGGGTGTTTGTCGTACACCCAATATCCTTCCGGGTGCCAATGTTCCTTCTTCAAATAGTTGCGGGATATACTGCTTTACCTTTACTCCGTCATACCGGTTGAGTCCCTCTTGAGTGGAAAGCCAAACCATCCCCCAGGAATCTTCAAATACATCGGTGACAATAAAAGAAGTCAGTTGGCTGGATGCAGGTGAGCTCCAAAACAAAAACCCTGGAGCGTCATTGGCGGGATTAGACCAGCTTGAATGGGGTGCCAGTAATAGGAGCGCTAAACAAAAGTACCTGCTTACTTTTACCATAAAGAGTAGGCTGCCATTGGTGAGTGAACGTGAGTATAACGCCCTAGCCCCACCAAAGAGAAAGCACCATAAAAGGTGCTTTGCAGGTCAGAAAATCGTGGTTGTATTTATCATCTAATAACCCAACGAGACCCTGCTTGGCTGGCGTCGTTACGAATGACCCAACGGGAGCCCGCTTGGCTGGCGTCGTTACGAATGACCCAGCGAGAGCCCGCTTGGCTGGTGTCGTTACGAATGACCCAACGGGAGCCGGACTGATCCACGTTGTCCATGCCTTCAACAGCCGCTGTTTGCGCGTTCGACGGGTTGCCTGGGTGAGATGCCCATCTGAAGCCTGATCGTCTGCTTTTACTGGGTGAGTTCACTGCGGACCCAGAGTCATGCCGCGTCTCCGCCCATCGAAATCCGTTATGGGGTGTGTCCGCAGATACGCCGGCAGCAACGTGACTGATAGCAGTAATTGCTCCTCGCAGCTCTTCCTCTGCATAGGCAGTGTTTGTACTAAGTATTACCGCTGCTGCACAACTTGTGATTGCCTTCATCACTCTCATGGTTTGTAACCTCCTATGCAGGTTTACCACTTCTTCGTTTGAACTATCCGCTTCACGCGATTTGATTACTTGTTTGGAGATAGTACGAACGCTCGGTAGAGGTAAACAGCTTCAGAGTGACCCAAATGGGGTACTTGACCTGTGCAATACAAGACGAATGGCTTGCAATATTTTAATTCGATGGAGCAGCTTTTAGCCGATTGAGTTGTTTCTGCTCCTCGCGATAGACCGCCGCCCAATCAAATGGCACTCCAGGCTTTTGCGGTGGCTCGGTCGCAGGATCAAGACGCTCGAGATGTTCGGCTACACCCCAGCGGCGATCGGTACTGATGCCCAGTGTGGGCGTATCTTTTTCCACCATGGACGGCATGTCGGGTAAAGAGGGGGTTCCGTCTTCGAGTCGCTCTGCGGGGCCATATAGGCGTTCTGTACCCGCTACCGCGGCATTAATATTTAGCTTTTTCTGCTCGCAATCGGTCTTGCCTAAAGTCAGGGCACGGGATCCATTGACGCGACCTGCGCCTTGAATGAACGGGCTATAAGCCAGTTTGCCGGTTCGACTCAAGGCCGGTTGGGCGCTGGTGGTAAGCAAGCATTTGACGTCATCGTTGCTGAGCTCGGGCTTGATTTCTAGCAGCAGTGCAATTAACCCAGATACGACGGCTGCGGCTTGAGAGCTGCCGGTTGAGACAAATTCGCCAGAGGTTAAAAAGTAATTGGGATTTTCCATGGCTAGGGTCGAATCGGGGGGGATAAGACCGCTGATGTGACCCCCAGGTGCGACGAAGTCGGGCTTGATGAAGCCTTCGGGCGTCGGGCCGCGGGATGAAAAATTAGGAATATAATCGTCGCGCCCGTCACCGGGTGTCCATGAATCAGTAAAGGCTCCAACGGTAATGACGTAGGGATTGTTTCCTGGTGAGCCTATAGTGCCCCAATCTGGCCCGTCGTTTCCTGCTGCGACGACCACTGCAATGCCAGCCTCCCATGCCTTCATAACCGCTTGATTCATCGGGTCTACCCAGTACTCACTGCGCGGTGTGGCCGTTAACGATAGGTTTAGCACTCTAATGTTAAAGCGTTCTTGGTTGTTGGTGACCCATTGAATACCGCGAATGATATCCATGAAGTCGCCATCACCACGAGGTGAAATGGCTGTGACTGGAATAAGCACGGCGTTAGGGGCTAGCCCTTGGAATTGAGCTGGGTCGCGATTGGCAACGCGTCGACTGTTGGCAATGATACTGGCCATGTGTGAGCCGTGGCCGCCCTCATCTCGAAGGTTCAAATCAATCTGATCACGAATAGCATTGTAATGGGTCGCAATGCGCGCCTCTCCATGGGCATTGTGTGTCAGAGCCGGTATATCCCAGAGTCCAGAATCAATAATGGCAACACCGATTCCCGAACCCGTGAGTCCGGCCTGAGTCAGTAGTGTTGTCCCGGATTCTTTTTGGAAATAAAAATCTTGTCCATCACCTGAGTAGGCAGGAATAAGTACTGCTTCGCAGTCGTTAAGCCCCAGCGAAATTTGAAAATCATTTTGTGAAAGTGATTCTGGTGAACTTGAAAACTGAATGTCCACTAGCGCGGGGCCCGGTGGCAGCATAAAGTCCAAATTTGACCGTGCCCCTGATTCGAGCTTCAAGCGTTGAACGGTAAGTGAACTAGTCAGCTCTGGGGTAATGGACAGGGTTGCATCACCCAGTGCCCGAGGCCAAGTCGTCCATAGCCACTTAAGCTCTCTCGAGTTGGTATCAAAATTAAAAATTCGCCACCGCAAGGATTGGGGCGTCAGTTGTATTTGTAAATCGCCAGCGAGTAAACAGTCTCGCGCTTCGGGTAGTTTGGGTGGGTTGAAGTCTTCCGTTAAGCGAACGACGCCCTTTGTTTCAGCTAAGTTGGCGAGTTCGGTGGCTCTTATAATGCCGCCAACCCCGCTGACGATGGGAAGTTCATGAGTGACTAGCCCGCCAAAATCTCGCAGGGCCTGACGTAATTTTTCGGGATCCTTACCTTGAAGTAAAACTTGTACCGTTGGGTTTGGTTGTGATGCGGCAACGTTGTCGTTGTCGCTTGAGACGTTGGCTGAGAATAACAGTGAGAATATAAGCAATAGGCGCGATGGGACCTTCATGATTGATTCAGGATTCGTCGACGCGATACATGTGGCTAAAGTCGACATCAAGTATCTCAATCACCTTTTGTAAAGGGATGGGTTTAGCCAACAGAAAGCCTTGAAGAATGTTGCAGTGATGCCGCTTGAGAAATTGCGCTTGTTCCTGTGTCTCGACACCCTCAGCCACCACGTCGAGGTTTAGGGCTTCTGCCAGTGCAAGTATCGCCCGAACAACACTGTTGCCACTTTCATTGCCCAAATTGGCGACAAAGGCTTGATCGATTTTTAGCGTGTTGACGGGAAAGTCTTTCAAATAGCTTAGCGATGAATAGCCTGTTCCGAAATCGTCAATTGCCAGCCTAAAACCCGCTGTTCGTAATTCCTGCAGCTTCAATAAGCTGTCGTCGGCGTCAGACATGATCACACCCTCGGTGAGTTCTAGCTCAATCTCATTGTTTGATTGCAGCTCGCTCAGACGAAGTTTGAGTGTCTCTAAAAAATTTGCCTGCGTAAATTGCAAGGGCGAGAGGTTGATGCTGATGGTCAGGTATGACGGAAAAACCTTTTTTAACGCCTGAATGTCACTGTCTACGCGTTTAAAGATCCAGTCACCTAACTGGCTGATAAGTCCGCTCCCTTCGGCCAGTGGTGCGAACAGCGCTGGTGAAATGGCACCGAGTTCGGGATGGTTCCATCGCACTAATGCCTCAACGCCAGAAATTTTTCCTGAGGTGGTATCAACCTGTGGTTGATAGGCCATAAACAGTTGGTCTGGACTCTCGAGTGCGTCGCGAAGATCAGCTTCTAAACGAAGCTTTCTATCGGCATCATCGGCCAAACTATTATCATACAGTCGGTAACGGTTGCGGCCAGACAGCTTTGCTGCGCTCAGTGCGATGTTGGCTCTTCGAATGATCGCCTCAGGCTCCAAACCATGTTCTGGCGCCATTGCGATACCGACGCTGGCCGATAGTACGAGATGGTTGTCGCTAAAAATCAATGGCGCATTGAGTGTTTCTAGAACCAACGAAGCGATGGCCGTCAGTGCTTGGCTGTTGTTAATGTTGCGAACAATAATATTGAATTCATCACCACCGGGGCGCATGAGATCAATCGTCATCTCATCTAATTTGCTGCGATCGATCGCTTCGTGAGGGTCGGGTCCTCTGGGTGCATACATGCCCAACCGCTCCTCAAGGCGTGCAGCCACCACTTTAAGTAAGCTATCGCTCAACGCTTCGCCCAAGGGATCATGAATCCGCTTAAAATGATCGAGATCGACCATCAATAAGCCAAGTGTTCTGTGATGATCCGCCGTCTCTTCTAAGCTGCCTCTGAGTTGATCAACAAAGCTGCGCCGGTTAGGCAGGGAGGTCAGAGGATCATAGTAGGCAAGGGTCCTTAGCTGTACTTGCTGTGCTTTAAGTACAGCGAATGCCTCAGCGGCCCTAAGCATGTACTTCACATCCCGTGACAGCAGAGCCCAGTTAATCGGTTTGGTTTTGTACTGTGTGGCGCCGGCCTCAAATCCTTGGTCAATCGACCGATTATCGTGGGCGCCAGTCGCTATTAATATGGGGAGGCTTTGGCCCCTCTGGGTTTGTCGAATCGCAGTACACACTTCAAAGCCGTTTAACTGGGGCATATCAACGTCGAGAAAAATTAAATCAGGCTCGTGCTGATCAAATAGCGTTAGGGCTTCCTGGCCATTTTCAGCCTCGATAACTTCCAAACCGGCAGATTCCAAGCACTCCCGTGCAAGCAGTCTCACTGTTGGATCATCATCGCAAACAAGGATGATGGCCGGCGGGTCTAACGTTGCGTTGGTGCCAGTGGCGTCGGTCAAAATGATCTCTGGTGGTGTTGAGGGCAAAAATAATAGTAGCACTGTCAGTGCTGCGGGCCACTGCAAACAACAGGAGTTGTGCTAACCTTTGCGTGTCGAAGAATTCCCAGTTATCTAGCAATGACCATTGCCCAATCACAGCTGAATAAAATCCGTAGTCAAGTTCAGGAACATCTGAGTCGCAATCAGCGTTCGGAAACATCCCCTGAGCGCCAAGCGAACCTTGAGGCGACCATTCGCGAGTTGTTGCAGCGCGAAAATGCGGTAATTGTCGCGCACTACTACACCGCTCCAGAAATACAGGCCCTTGCCGAGGCTACGGGAGGTTGTGTTTCAGACTCTCTCGAAATGGCTCGTTTTGGACGCGATCACCCGGCTGACACCTTAATTGTTGCGGGCGTAAAATTTATGGGGGAGACCGCAAAGATACTGACACCCAACAAACGGGTATTGATGCCTGATATGGAGGCGACCTGCTCATTAGACTTGGGTTGTCCGGTGGAAGAATTTGCGGCTTTTTGCGACAGCCATCCAGATCGTGAGGTTGTGGTTTACGCCAATACCTCCGCGGCCGTTAAAGCGAGAGCTGATTGGGTGGTGACCTCAAGTATCGCCCTTGACGTGGCTGAACACCTTGCCGCTCAAGATAAGAAAATTATCTGGGCTCCCGATCGGCATTTAGGGGATTATGTCCGACGTTCCACCGGAGCCGATATGCTTATGTGGGATGGCGCCTGCATTGTGCATGAAGAGTTCAAGGCTCGGGGTATCGCAGATTTAAAGCAGGTACACCCAGAGGCCGCTGTATTGGTTCACCCCGAGTCTCCGGCATCGGTGATTGAAATGGCAGATCACGTGGGTTCGACTACTCAAATCATTAAGGCCGCCCAGGCCATGCCGCATGAGACCTTTATTGTTGCAACTGATCAGGGGATATTTTTTAAGCTGCAGCAGGCAGCGCCCGAAAAAACCTTTCTCATTGCGCCTACGGCCGGCAATGGCGCAACGTGCCGAAGCTGCGCAAACTGCCCCTGGATGGCGATGAACGATCTTGAGCGCCTTTCACTAGTATTCGACAGGCCTGACAACGAAATTCATATTGATCCGGTGCTAGGACAGGCGGCTATGCGGCCGCTCGATCGAATGTTGTCATTCGCAGAAAGCCTAAACAGCGGTGTTATTGGCCGCGCCTAAAGCCAAGTTAACCGCGGTCAAGGTCGGTGCGCATGTCAATAATTTGCCCAATTCGGTCATTAATCTGTGCCGAAACGGTGAAATCATCTCCCACTAATTTAAGCGCATACACAAGTTGTCGCTGCGCTGCATCTAAGTTTCCAACCAGAATGAAATACTCAGCCCGGGATTGATGCAGCCCAATAATGTTACCGCTCAAGCCCTGTACTTCAGCCAGTAAGTACCAAAGCCCGGGATCGCCAGGTTTGAGTCGCGATTGGTCAATCAGCACCTCCTCGGCCAAATGCGATTGCTGGCTCTGTTGCAGCGCGTGGGCATAGGACATGGTCAGAGGGTGATTGCCGGGGGATAGCCGTAAGCGGATTTGCAGCTTTTGCGCCGCTAACTCGGGCTTGCCGCTGGCCAATGCGATCTCGGCATCAGCAATAATATATTCGATACGCTGCTCTCGATCAGACCAAATGCCATCGAGGGCCAGCGCGGCTTCTTCAGCGCGACCGGCTTTGGTTAATGCCAGAACCAACCCGTAAATGGCGGCTTCTCGAGAGCGAGGATTACCCTCTAGCTCCCCTTTAAACTGCGCTACGGCTTCTTCTGGGGTGTCTGCCAAAGACACGGCGACTCGGGCGCGCATGAGTTGGTAGTCTAAGCTGATTGGGCGAATACGCTTTGGATACTGACGGGCGCGATTGCGCGTGTCCGCAATTCGTTTTTCGGACAGGGGGTGTGTGCGCATAAACTCTGGCATGCGATTCGCGCTGCTGTACCGTGTAGAAGCCAGCATTCGCTCAAACATTACCGGTGCTGCATAGGGGTCCATTCCCGCGTCATACAGTATGCGTAACCCCACGCGATCGGCTTCCGCTTCATTTGCACGACTGTAGCGTAGCTGTTCGTCTTGCAATGCAGCCTGGGTAGCGGTCATTGCCGCAAGGCCTGCGTCGCTTCCAGCGGTTGCCGCCAGTAAAATACCGGCCAGTAAGCCCGCGATATTTATCGTCGATTGGCTTTGCGCGAGCTCAACGCCGCGTGAGAAGTGCCTTTGGCTAAGGTGGGCGATTTCATGGGACATAACCGTCGCGAATTCGTCTTCGGTTTGCGCGTAATTAAACAGACCGGTATGCACCCCGATAACCCCTCCGGGCACGGCAAAGGCATTAATCGTGGGGTTATCAACGATTACAAACTCCAATCTGCGATCCTGAAGGTCGCTATGAGTGACCAAATCGAACACAAGAGATTCTAGGTAGCTGTAAAGAAGAGGGTCGTCCAGAGTGGGTGCCTGTCGGCGAAAGGACTTTAGCCACCATTGCCCCAAATTGTATTCATAGTCGGTGGAAAACAGACTCGTGCTGGACTCACCGAGGTTGGGGATTTTAAGACCCTCGGTCGCTGACATTGCCACTCCTGGAAGCGCCAACAAGCCCGCTAGTCCGCAGGTGACAGCGAATCTGAGATGGCGTTTGAAGCGTTGTGCAAGGTACTGTGTGGAAAATCTCATAAGCGTATTTTATCGCAAGTCCCACTTGTTTGGTCGTATTGTTCAGTAAGAGTTCACAGGAAAATACGTGATAATGGCTATAATAAACGCTCACCGCCGGATCAGGAATGCAATTCATGTCTGACAAACAGATCGACGCTAGAGGACAGAAGTGTCCTATGCCACTGCTCATGGCAAAGCGCGGCCTCAGGGATATGGCCCCGGGGGCCGTATTAGAATTGCTCGCTACCGACCCAGGCTCTACGAAGGACTTCCAATCATTGCAACGATTAGCAGGACATGGTGTTGAATCCCAAACACTCAAAGACGGTAGTTTCCGTCATCGAATTACCAAGGCTGCCTCATGATTAGCATTTTTAGGAAATGGTATGACCGTTACCTCAGTGAAGAGGAATCGGTGCTATTACTGGTCATTTTGGTGGGAAGCCTGATCTTATTGGCCACCGTGGGGCATATTTTCACCCCTATCTTCGTAGCCGTAGTACTCGCGTATTTGATGCAGGGCGTTGCTAATCAGCTCTACGAGTGGGGTTTATCAACTCGAATTGGCGTATGGATTGCCACACTGATGTTCACCAGCGCGTTTTTTGCCTTCGTTTTGGGGTTGTTACCGCTGGTTTGGCGGCAACTGGTCAGCCTCGCTCGCGAAGCGCCTGCTATGGTCGAGCGCGGGCGTGCCGCGCTATCGGTGTTGCCGGAAAAATATCCTGCGGTCGTTAGTCAGGAGCAAATCAACCTAGCCATGAACAGTGTTCAGGGCGATCTGGCGGGGGTCGGTCAGCTTCTGGTAACCAAGGGGTTTAGCAGTATTCCGGGGTTACTTGCGATACTGGTCTATATGGTGCTGACGCCACTGATGGTTTTTTTCTTTCTGAAAGATCGCGATCAAATTTTAGATTGGTTCACGTCCCTGCTACCGGCTGAGCGGCCGATGCTCAGCCGGATCTGGTCGGAAATGAATATGCAATTTGCCAATTATGTTCGCGGCAAGGTTATTGAAATCATCTTGGTTGGTGGGGTGAGTTATATAGCATTCGCCTTTTTGGGGCTCAATTACGCGGCGCTACTGGCCTTGTTGGTCGGCCTCTCGGTTATTATTCCCTACATTGGTGCAACTCTAGTCACCATTCCGGTGGTGGCGGTGGCATTTTTTCAATGGGGTATTGGTCCTAGCTTTTATTGGGCTCTAGGAGCGTATGGCGTTATACAGTTACTCGATGGAAACGTTCTAGTTCCGTTATTATTTAGCGAAGCGGTTAACCTTCATCCTGTGGCTATTATTATAGCGGTGCTCTTTTTCGGAGGTGTCTGGGGGGTCTGGGGTGTGTTTTTTGCTATCCCACTAGCCACCTTGGTCAGCGCCATCTTTAGTGCTTGGCCGACGGCTGGAAACAAACAACTGACCTAGTTTGTGGTCCCATCTATTTAACTCTGCACGGCGTCCAGGAGGGACCCATGAAATACCTATCAACGATAAACCTACGACGATCTATCTCAGGCCTGTTCGTGGTCTTCTTCTTGCTGGGTTGTTCGCAGCGCGAGGACGCGGCGCAGACGACGGCGACTTTGGAGGCGGAATCGGATCCTGTCAGCGTCATAGTGAGTCCCAACGATAGTCGAGAATATCGATCAGTGTCGCTGGCAAACGGCATCGAAGTTTTGTTGGTTTCAGACCCGGCAGTCGAGAAGTCCGCGGCATCCCTTAGTGTGGGAGTGGGCCTCATGTTTGACCCTATGGAATATCAGGGCATGGCGCACTATCTGGAGCATATGTTGTTCATGGGTACCGAGGCCTTCCCGGAGGTTGATGCTTACATGAATTTCATGAGCGAAAACGGAGGCTCTAGAAACGCTTACACCTGGCTTGATATCACCAACTATATGTTCGAAATTAAAAACAGCGCCTACGAGGGCGCTCTAGATCGCTTTTCGCATTTCTTCAAAACGCCCTTGTTAGATCCGGAGTACATAGAGAAAGAGAAAAATGCCGTCAATGCCGAGTGGTCTATGCGGCGTGAAATGGACTATTTCGGCATGTTTAAACTAGGAAGAAGTTTTCTCGGCGACCATCCAGCCAATCGATTTCTCATAGGAAACCTGGAGAGTCTCGCCGATAAGCCTGATTCATCGCTGCACAGTGCGACGGTTGATTTTTTTGACCAGTACTATTCTGGAAATATTATGAAGGTCGCTATGGTGAGCGACCGTGGTCTGGATCAGATGGAGGCGCTGGCTCGTCAATACTTTTCTGGCGTACCCAATAAAGCAATCGCCGAGCCGGTTGTGACTGAGCAAATCGATATGGCCGCGGCTGCAGGCAAGCTGGTGCACTACGTGCCGCTTGAGGATCAGCGGATGTTGCAGTTGGATTTCTTGATTGACGCGAATCAAGATAAGTTTCGGGTTAAACCCAATGAGTACCTCGCTTATATATTGGGGTCTGAGATGCCGAATACCCCAGCTGCAAGGTTGAAAGAGTTAGGCTGGGCGAGTTCCCTTGGGGTGATGGCATCGCCTAATGGCTTGGGCAACTATGGCACCTTTACTGTTCAAATTGAGCTTACTGAGGCAGGAATGGCGCAGCGTCCTGCCATTGTCGATATGGTGCTGGGCTATATCGAATTGCTGCGCGCAGAGGGAATAGACGATAGGTTTGCGAGTGAATTCGCCACGTCTTTAGATAATCGCTTCAGGTTTTTAGAAAAGACCAATGATTTTGCTTATGTTTCCCAGTTGGCTGAAGCCATGCAAAGTTATCCGACCTTACACGCGATCGATGCGCCGTATCGCTTTGAAGGGTTTGATGCCGATGCGGTTTCAAGCGTCTTAGATCAACTGGTCCCCGAGCGACTCAATGTCTGGTATGTCGCAAAGGATGAGCCTGCGACTGAGACGATGCATTTTTACGCGGGCAAGTTCAGTGTCGAGCCATTGGTGCTGTCGAGTTCCGCTGAGCAATTAGCACTGGCATCTGCAAATGGATTGGCCATGCCTGCACTCAACACCTTGCTGCCTGAGTCTTTTGCGGTTGGTCACGCTGATGGTGATCCGGTCAAGGTGATCGATACTGACGATGCGGAATTTTGGTTGCAAGGTAGTGCCACATTTCCCGAGCAGCCTAAAGGATTTACACAGTTGCAGCTTAATACCGGTGACCAAGGGAAAAGCCCCGACGCCACCGTGTTAACAGCGCTTTGGGCTGACCTTTATCGTCAGCAACAAACAATACTGCTCACTGAAGCTTCTATTGCCGGCATGAATGCTTCCATAGCGCCGGGCTTTGGTATTCAAATGTCTTTTTCAGGGTTTACAGACAAACAGCCAGAGCTCATAAAGCGATCCTTAGAGGCGCTACAAATACAGCCTTCGGAGGAAGAATTTACCCAAGCGGTCGATCGCTTTACCCGGGGCCTGGAAAACTCGCGATTTGGTTTTCCCGTGCGACAGTTATTCCCGGCGCTGCGCCGTTTAACGCAGACCGGCGCATTCAATCAAAAAGATTTGCTGACGGCGGCTAAAGCCGCAACGCGGGGAGCACTCAGTGATCATATCCAGCAGCAGCTCAATAGCGCTTATGTTCGGGGTTACCGTTTTGGTAATTACAGCGAGCAAGACGTAGAAGCCCTTGCTGCATTAGTTGCACAGGTGCTTCCAAATCGTTCCGGTGACACCTACACACGGGCCCATTTGTATGCGCCACAAGCAAACAGCACGCTCATTTATCAGGACAGCTTGCCGGTGGAAGATTTGGGAATGCTGTACTTATTTGCAGCTCCTCAAGCCAATATTGAGAATGTTGCCAAGGGCGAGCTGTTGGCCGCGCATTTATCCAACCGGGCGTTTAATCAACTGCGCACCGAGGAGCAGTTGGGTTACGCCGCTGGCGGCTTTGCCACGCAGCTGGGTGACCATCCTATGGTGGGTTTTTACATACAAACCCCGGTCAAGGCGCCAATCGCAATGCTTGAGCGTTTTGATCGCTATCGAGCAGAGTTTGTTTCCGATTTGGAAGCGCTAGGTCAGGCCGAATTTGAGAGCATTAAAGCGGGGGTGCTCACCGACCTCACCCAGCCCCCTAAAAATCTTGCGGAGGAGGCAGGACCATTCTTAGTCGATTGGAATCGTGAGCGCTATAACTTCGATACCCGGGCCCGCCTTATTGCCGCTGTGGGGCAGGTGACCCTGGAGTCCGTGCGTGAGTACTATGCCGATACGGTTATGACAGACGCACCCTCACGCGTTCTGGTGCAACTCAAAGGCACTGCGTTCGCTGAGGAGCCGTTCGCCAAAATCGAGGGCGCAGAGGTTGTCGAAGATGTCTCGCTGTTTCATCAGAGTATGCCGTTACAGGCTCACTGATCCCCCTGCATCGTTAGCCGCCCCGCATCATGGGGCGGCGGTACCTGTACTTCGCCGTCATCCCGTAAACTTGGCATTTCGCCGCATAATACATAGTTCTAATATAGAACTATATAGAAAAAACTTCGATTTAGTGTAGGTTAATTGAGATATTTCGGGCTTTAGTTAGTTCTATTATGAGATTAACTCGGCTATTTTGATGTTTCCGATTGAAGTAATGCGTTGTAAGGCAGCGCATGAATTCAATTCAGGACTTTACGGATCGGAGAAAAAACAGTGACTGAGCAACCCATCCTAGATGTGCAGGAACGACAGGAATGGCTCGATGCCCTGGACTCGGTGGTACGTGAGGGCGGTGTTGCTGCTGGTGAAGCTTTGATCAATGCCTTGTCGCAGCACGCCGAAAATACGGGTGTGCCATTGCCTCGAGCCATTACGACACCATTTCGCAATACCATCGCTCCCGCTGACGAGCGGCCTATGCCTGGCGATTTGTTTATGGAGCGGCGCATACGCTCGTTGATTCGCTGGAATGCCATGGCCATGGTCATGCGTGCCAACGATAACGACGAGGGCCTGGGGGGACACATTTCAAGCTTTTCCTCGAGCGCAACGCTTTATGACGTGGGTATGAACTACTTTTTCCGGGGTACTGAAAATGGCCATCCTGGCGACCTTGTTTTCTATCAGGGACATAGCGCGCCGGGCATGTACGCACGATCTTTCCTTGAAGGTCACATTTCAGAAACGCAGTTGCAAAATTTTCGTCGGGAAGTCGACGGGCAGGGGCTGAGTTCGTATCCCCATCCATGGTTAATGCCTGATTACTGGCAATTTCCTACGGTGTCGATGGGCTT
>JAQXAF010000023.1 GCA_029253085.1 Luminiphilus sp.
GTCCGGCGCTCTACCAACTGAGCTACAGCCACCATAGAAATGGTCGGAGAGGAGGGATTCGAACCCCCGACATCCTGCTCCCAAAGCAGGCGCGCTACCAGGCTGCGCTACACTCCGACGTCGTACCGCTCACCAAGAATACACTACCGCCAGCTGGCTGGGAGGGCCTTGATGAGTGACCAACGGCGCGAAGGATACTGATTTGACCGAAGGCGGTCAATTAACGACTTACATCCTTGTTATCACCGGGGTTTTTCTGGGAGACTTGCGCACGTTTTAAAAACTCGTTTGATGGGGCAAAAAATGACCGCACTCGTACTCGATGGCAAGCATGTTGCAAAATTAACTGAAGACGCGCTGCGTGTTCGCGTGGAAGGCCTTAAAGAGCGATCGGGAGGACGAATCCCCGTGCTAGCCACCGTCTTAGTGGGCGATGACCCCGCTTCAGCGACCTACGTAAAGATGAAAGGCAACGCCTGCCGTCGCATTGGCATGGAATCAATGGCCATAGAACTGCCATCGACATTAAAAACCAACGAGTTACTGCGGGAACTGGAGATCCTCAACAACAACCCTGACGTTCACGGAATCTTGTTGCAGCATCCGGTTCCCAGTCAAATCGATGAGCGCGCCGCCTTCGATATGATTGATCTGTCAAAAGATGTCGATGGTGTGACCTGTCTGGGCTTTGGGCGAATGGCCATGGGTGAAGACGCCTATGGTTGTGCAACGCCTCAAGGCATCATGCGTTTGCTCGGCCATTACGAGATACCACTCGAAGGGAAACACGCTGTTGTTGTGGGTCGCAGCCCTATTTTGGGCAAGCCCATGGCCATGATGCTTTTACAAGCGAACGCTACGGTAACTATTTGCCATTCGCGCACACAGAACCTCGCCGATCATATCCGTCAAGCCGATATCATCGTGGGTGCCGTGGGAAGGCCAGAATTCATCAGAGCGGATTGGGTTAAAGATGGCGCCGTGGTCGTCGATGCCGGCTACCACCCCGGGGGTGTCGGCGATATCGAATTGAGTCCGCTTCTGGATCGGGTCGCTGCATACACCCCTGTACCCGGCGGCGTAGGCCCCATGACAATTAATACGCTGATTCAGCAAACGGTCCTGTCCGGCGAAAAAGCGCTGGGCTAACCGTCTGTATCATTTAGGCTTGCAACACCTCTCTCATCGCCAGATCGAAGGACTGCTGCTGGGAGGGGGCCGTAATGCGAAACCCACATCAATGCTTTGACTTAGGGACGCTCATCCGACAAACCTTTGGCTGTTGTAAACCTATCCTCCCCTGGAACCTCGCTCGCAGTGACTAGAGCCAACCCTGAAGGTAAGATTTAATCAAACATACACCCAACTCTCGCTGGCGACATGACCACGATTAACCTAAGGTGCTCAAAACCCACAGAGAATTCATCATGCTAACCCCCGCTCATTGGCCCAAGCGTATTCATGTTGTGGGGCTGTCTTTTTTAGCCGTATTTATCTGCTATATCGATCGGGTAAACATTTCTGTCGCCATTATTCCTATGGCCGCCGACCTCGGCTGGGGTATGCAGCAGCAAGGGTTGGTGCTCTCCTCATTTTTCATTGGCTACGTGCTTCTGCAAGTTGTCGGTGGGCGCCTGGCTGATCGCTATGGTGGTAAAGCTGTTCTTGGAATGGGGGTCATCCTCTGGTCGCTGTTCACCATGCTGACGCCACCGGCCGCAGCACTGGGATTTACCGTGCTTATTCTCACCCGTATTGCCATGGGCATGGGTGAAGCAGTCACATTTCCGGCGATTTATAGTACGTTTTCAAAGTGGATTCCCTTGGCAGAGCGCTCTCGAGCGATCGGATTAATTAACAGCGCAATTCCACTGGGCACCATATTCGCTTTAGTAACCACTCCCATTATTGTGCAAATATGGGGCTGGCAATGGGCGTTTTACTCCTTCGGTGCAGTCGGCATCCTTTGGTTCTTTTTTTGGCAACGGCTGGTCACCTCCACGCCTCAACAGCATGCTGGCATCACTGAAGATGAATTGGCCGTAATCGCGCTGGACAACGCGGTGCCCGCCGAAAATGAGCAGACCTCGCCCCCCTGGCATCACTTCCTGAAATCGATGCCGGTCTGGGCCATAGTCGTCGCGCATTTTTGCAACAACTGGTCGCTATTTGTGCTGCTATCTTGGATGCCAACGTATATCAACAAAGGGCTCGGGGTTGATTATGCCTCTGTGGGTCTGCTCGCTATTATCCCCTCCATAGCCTCCGTATTTTTTCTCAACATCGCGGGCAATCTAGCCGATCGACTGATTAAAAACGGGGTCGCCGTGGGTAAAGTCCGCAAGTTGATGCAAAGCATTGGATTCGGTGGGTTAACCTGCGCCTTACTCATCGTTGGGCACCTTGATACCGTATGGATGGCCATTGCAACGATGACAGTGGGCTCGGCACTTGGAGCCTTCGTTACGGGTGGATTCGCTGTTAACCACATGGACGTGGCACCTAGACATGCTGGAACACTTATGGGCATTACTAATACTGCAGGTGCGGTGCCGGGTATTATTGGCGTCTTCGTAACGGGTTTGATCCTGGAGCTGACGGGATCTTGGGTCATCGTTTTCTCCCTCGCAGGAGGCGTGACCCTTTTTGGTCTGGTTTTTTATCTTATGTTTTCGAGCGGTGAGAAATTATTTGATTAGTCACGTCAAACCTCCCAGCTGCCTGACCCAATCAGGCGAAGCGACCCAGGGTCAGGATCGTCGCCAGATGGTGCCCTTTGGGCCGTCCTCAAGCTCAATACCCGCTGCCTGTAACTCATCACGAACGGCATCTGCCGCGGCAAAATCTTTACGAGCCCTAGCCTCAAGACGTGCCGCCAGGCGCAGCTCGATATCTTCCGAGGTTAA
This sequence comes from Luminiphilus sp., assembly GCA_029253085.1. Classification (GTDB taxonomy): domain Bacteria; phylum Pseudomonadota; class Gammaproteobacteria; order Pseudomonadales; family Halieaceae; genus Luminiphilus. Next base: position 2,907 of record JAQXAF010000023.1, read on the forward strand.
AGCCGCACCGGATGCAGACTCCGTGAACCATTGTTCCGGGTCAGTGCCGAGCAGCCCCATCAAACGACCCATGGCCAGGAGCTCACCCTTACAGGTGGCTGCCGTCTCTGCATCTGCCTTATTTAAGGCTTTGCAAGACGCGTGCAATGCGGCAATGGCCTTAGGGGTATTTAGATCGTCAAGTAGCGCTGTAAACGCAGCCGTATCTTCAGGGCGGATATCCTCGGGACAGATATCATTCGTATTTCTCAGCGCCTGATAGAAGCTATTCAGCGTTAGTTTGGCGTTATCCAGCACGTCCCCAGAGAAATTTAGTGGCGACCTGTAATGGGTGGAGAGCAGTGCAAAACGAAGCACTTCACCCGGATAAAGCTCCAGCAGATCACGAACAGTGCGGACGTTACCCAGTGATTTGGACATCTTTTCACCATCCATATCGACATAAGCATTGTGTAGCCAATAACGCACGAAATCGCCACCATAGCCGCAACAACTCTGTGCCCGCTCGTTTTCATGATGGGGAAAAATAAGGTCTCGCCCTCCCCCGTGAATATCAATCGCGTCCCCAAGATGCGCCCGAATCATCGCTGAGCATTCGAGATGCCAACCGGGACGTCCCCATCCCCATGGGCTATCCCAACCCGGTTCGCCCTCGATTGATGGCTTCCAAAGTACAAAATCACCGGGGCTGCGCTTATAGTCTGCGACCTCGACTCGAGCTCCAGCGAGCATATCGTCAAGGTTACGACCACTCAGCGCCCCATAACTAGGCATTGAGGTCACATCAAAAAGCACATGCTCTTCAGCCGTGTAGGCATGACCACGGTCAATAAGTTGCGCGATCAGATCGCGCATAGGGCCAATATTTTCGGTGGCGCGGGGCTCAAGATCTGGCGAAAGCGTATTTAACTGCGCCATGTCTTCCCGGTACTTATCAGTGAATTCTTTCGTCACTGCCTCAATACCCTCGTTGCGTTCACGAGCAGCCGCAATGATTTTATCGTCGATGTCCGTAATGTTGCGCGCGTAAACCACCGTTGGATACAAAGCGCGCAGCACTCGGTAGAGCATATCGAAAGTCACCACGGGACGGGCGTTACCAATGTGCGCAAGGTTGTAGACCGTAGGGCCACACACATAGAGAGTTATTCTGTCGGGGTCTCGAGGCTCAAACACCTCCTTCTGCCCCGTAAGGGTATTCGTGAAGCGCAACTCAGCCACGAGAATCACTCCAAGTATCTCTCAGACCTATCGTCATATTAAACACGGGCTTTTCGTGCGTGTGATCGTAGCGGTCGGCAACAAAATAACCCTCTCGTTCAAATTGGTAGACCGCCTCACCTGCAGCTGTAGCCAGTGAAGGTTCAATCACAGCGTGTTCCAGTCGAACCAAAGACTTGGCATTGAGCAGCGTCATCATATCCTCAGCTTTACTCGGATTCGGATCGCTAAAGAGGCGATCGTAACAGCGGATTTCAGCGTTCAAACCCGCTGTCGCAGATACCCAGTGAATCACGCCCTTCGCCTTAATTCCGTCAGGGGGATCTTCGCCTAGAGTCCCTTCTACAACACGGGCGTAGACATGGGAAACCTCACCGGAGCTGTCGTGATCACAGCGGTCAGCTTCAATGACATAGCCGCCGCGCAATCTGACCCGCTTACCAATCACGAGCCGCTTGTACTTTTTATTGGCCTCCTCTCGGAAGTCGGCGGCGTCAATATAGAGGTCGGGGGTAAACGGTACCGAGCGGGTACCCATAGACTCATCTCCTGGATGATTAGCCACCGCCAAAACCTCGGGCTTCTCGCGGTTGGTAATCGTCAGAGAAAGTGGGTTGAGGACTGCCATAACCCTTGGCGCCTCGGCATTTAACTGATTCCTCACCGCACTCTCGAGCATAGCCACGTCAACGACGCTATCAGAGCGCGAAGTACCCACTTCTTCGCAAAAATGCCGTATCGCCGCCGGTGGATAGCCCCGCCGCCGGAGACCTGCGAGAGTGGGCATTCTTGGGTCATCCCAGCCGTCAACCGCTTTGGAGTCAACCAGCTGCTTAAGCTTGCGCTTGCTGGTCATCGTATAACTCGTATTCAAACGAGCAAACTCAATTTGTCGGGGCCGTGAGGGCACGGGTAGATGTTCGATAAACCATTCATACAGCGGCCGATGGTCTTCAAATTCAAGGGTGCAGATTGAGTGCGTCACCCCTTCAATGGCGTCTTCTTGTCCATGGGCAAAGTCATAGGTCGGATAGATCGGCCATGCATCACCCGTTTGATGGTGATGGGCCTTTCGAATCCGGTACAAAATGGGGTCTCTCAAATTAATATTTGGGGAAGCCATATCAATTTTTGCGCGCAGTACTCGACTACCCTCTGGGTACTCTCCCGCCCGCATGCGCTCAAAGATGTCACGGTTCGTTTCGATAGAGCGGGATCTGTGCGGGCTGTCACGACCCGCCGCAGTCAAACTACCGCGGTACTCTCTGGCTTCATCAGCGGACAAATCACAAACGTACGCAAGCCCCTCATCGATAAGATGCAACGCCCAGTCATAGAGCTGCTGAAAATAACTCGAGGCGTAGCGTACCTCTCCGTGCCATTGATAGCCCAGCCAACGCACATCCTCTTGGATTGCGTCGATGAAGACCTGGCTTTCTTTTTCTGGATTAGTGTCATCAAAACGCAGGTGACATTGCCCACCAAACTGTTTTGCCAGCTCAAAATTTACTGTGATCGATTTTGCGTGGCCCAGATGCAGAAATCCGTTGGGCTCAGGCGGGAACCGGGTAACCAGTTGGCGGGCCCCACCTGTGTCAAGATCGGACTGAATCTGGGTTTTAAGAAAATTGCTGCGGGCTTCAGTGCTCATGGCTGGCCTCTAAATCGACGGCGCATGATACCAAGGCCTAGCGCAGATCGCAGGCGATTTGACCGCTTTGGGCTTAGTTACGTCAAAAAAATAAAACGCCCCCACGCTGATACCCGTCCAGCGTGAGTAAATTTGAGAAAGTAACGTATCGCACCCGTCCTCTAAACCGTGTAGCATGCGCGCCTGTGATCATCGGGCCAGGAGACATCATGTCTAGCACAGTCATTGAAATGAAAACCACATTTGGCGTTATCACGTTAGAGCTCGATGCCGAAAAGGCGCCAAAAACTGTCGAAAACTTCGTTCGCTATGCAACCGAGGGGTTTTACGACGGGACGATTTTCCACCGAGTCATTGACAATTTCATGATTCAGGGCGGTGGTTTCGATGCCGATATGCAGCAAAAAGAGACCGCAGAGCCCGTTGAAAACGAGGCTGATAATGGCCTCAAGAACGATCAAGGCACCATCGCAATGGCACGCACGATGGATCCGCACTCTGCAACCGCTCAATTCTTCCTGAACGTGAAAGACAACGACTTCCTGAACCACTCCGGAAAGAACATGCAAGGCTGGGGTTACACTGTATTTGGCAAGATAACTGCGGGTGACGCTGTGCTGGATAAAATTCGCGCGGTAGAAACTGGCAACAAATCAGGCCATCAGGACGTTCCCAAAGAGACCGTTGTTATTGAGTCCATCACGGTAGCTGCCGCCTGACCCATGGCAACCACGCTGTTCATCAGCGATCTCCACCTCAGCGACACCACCCCTGAGATAGAGGCGGGGCTCTATGCGCTCCTAGAAAGAGAGCACGGCATGGACCGTCTCTATATTCTCGGTGATTTTTTTGAGTACTGGATTGGCGATGACGACGACGCACCACTGAATCGACGCGTCATCGCGCGATTAAAAGCGGTGAGCGACTCGGGCACAGCAGTCTATGTTGTCCGGGGTAATCGCGACCTAGCTTTGGGTGCTGTTTTTGCAGATCAAATCGGCGCTCAGTTACTTGGCGACACTACAGTAATAGACCTAGACGGCACGCCTGCATTGATTCTGCACGGCGACACGCTCTGCACCGATGATGTGGAGTACCAGAAAATGCGCAGGATTCTGCACGACCCTACTTGGCAGGCTGAGATGCTGCAGCGCCCCCTATCTGAGCGCCGGGAATTCGCTCAAGGACTACGCGCCGCCAGCAAAGCAAAGGCTGAAAACGATCCAGATAACATTATCGACGTCAATGATGACGCCGTTGCCGCCGCTTTTGCAGCGCACAAGGTCGGCCTGATGATTCACGGGCACACCCACAGACCCAATCGCCACAGAACTGAAGGTGGGGAGCGTCTAGTGCTCGGCGACTGGTCCGCCAATGGGGGTTGGATTATTCGCTCTACGGATAGTGATTGTCAGCTGGAGCAATACCAATACTGATCTAAGTTGGCGGCATTGTTAGCTCACCGTCACAACTACGCGGCAATGGGTACCCCACTATGAAAGCGCAGCTCTTGGTCCTCACTTTCAATCAACTCTTTTTCACAGTCGCGTAAGAGACCCAAGCGTTCATCGACCTCATCGACGCTCGCGATTGATTTCGCGAGGGTCAAGTAATCCAAAAAATGCCGTGACTCACTTTTCAGCAGCGAAAAATAGAACTTTGATAGCTCGGCATCAAGATGGGGTGCCAGCGCGGCAAAGCGCTCACAAGACCTTGCCTCGATAAGCGCACCCAATAGCAGTGTATCGACCAATCGACCCGGGTCACGCTTTCTCACCAACGCGTGCAAGGTTCCTGCGTAGCGTGAGGCAGTGACCTGGCTGTAGACAATGTCGCGCTTTCGCATAAGGCTGAGTACCTGTTCGAAATGACGTAACTCCTCTCGCGCTAACCGGGACATTTTATTCATGAGATCAGGCTGATCTGTATGCCGATGAAGAAGGCTCATCGCGGTTGCCGCCGCTTTTTTCTCACAGTTAGCGTGATCAATGAGTAACAGGGACTGCTGCCGCAAAGCGGCAGCAATCCACCCCTTGGGTGTGGGACAGGGCAAAAAGGCCAACAGGGCGTCTAAATCTGATGAAGCGGTCAAAGGGTCATTCACTCTTAAATAAATCAGGGGTGGCAAGGTAACGCTGGTGATGGGCATCAGACAAGGACCAAAACTCTTGGTCCACCAACTCGCGGAGCTCAGTGAGATCGCTTTTACGCCACGTCAGATGAATAGAAAAACCGAAGATCTCGGGTTCTTTGATCTGGCTGGCGCCTGCCTTCAACAATGCAAACAGGCCACAATACTGATCGTGTGCGGGATTAAAGCGAATCTGCTGTGTTTGTAGTTGCCAGCGTAAAAGGCCGGGATCAGTCACAACAAATTTGTTTTGCATACAGAGACTTAAGAAGTTTGCCAGTCGTTCATCAACAATGGCTTTTTCAAGCTCGGTATAGGCATTCCAGTCAATGACCTCATGGCTGAAGCGCTTACAGCCCCGGCAGACCGCATCGCCAATGCCAGTAGAACACACCCCAATACAGGGGGTTCTCACTCGGGCTGCGCCAGAAACTGACGATTTTGGGCTCAAAGGTCTTGTCATGCCCCAAGTCTAGGGTATGGATTGAATGAATGCACAGGATCATCACTTACGAATGTCATGATTTCCGGTCACAAGCTATACTATGGCCCGAAAATTATCTTACGTCCTAAGGAGTACCACCGTGCTGGAAGCCTATCGCGCCCACGTTGCAGAGCGCGCCCAAGAAAATATCCCCGCGAAACCCCTCAGTGCCAGCCAGGTCGCCGAGCTGATTGAGCTGCTCAAAAACCCACCTGCTGGGGAAGCCGAATTTTTACTGGAGTTGCTATCGACTCGAGTACCACCGGGTGTTGATGAGGCCGCTTACGTTAAAGCTGGCTTTCTATCTGCAGTCGCCAAGGGTGAAAGCCCTTGCGCCTTAATTAACCCGGAAGCAGCGGTTGAGCTCCTGGGCAACATGCACGGCGGTTATAACATTGAAACATTGGTGGGGCTGCTAGCCGACGCAAAGCTTGCCGAGGCTGCTGCACAGCAGCTGAAGCACACGTTGCTCATGTTTGAAGCCTTTCATGATGTCGAGGCCATGGCCAAAGAGGGCAATATACACGCTGCGGCGGTGATGCAAAGCTGGGCTGATGGCGAATGGTTTACCGATCGCGACCCTGTTCCAGAATCCACAAAAATGGTGGTTTTCAAGGTTACCGGCGAAACCAATACTGACGACCTGTCCCCTGCCCCAGATGCTTGGTCACGGCCCGATATCCCGCTGCATGCCAATGCCATGTACAAAATGACTCGAGACGGCCTAGAGCCCGACGAGCACGGAACCACCGGACCTCTTAAGCAAATAGAGGCGATTAAAGCGAAAGCGCTCCCCGTCGCTTTCGTCGGAGACGTCGTGGGAACTGGCTCATCCAGAAAATCAGCCACCAATTCTGTGCTTTGGTTTTTCGGTGACGAGATGCCCGGAGTGCCGAACAAGCGAGGCGGTGGTGTTTGCATCGGTGGCAAAGTGGCGCCAATTTTCTATAACACCATGGAAGATGCCGGAGCCCTCGTCTTTGAGGCACCCGTTGACGACCTCCAAATGGGGGATGTCATTGAAATCCGCCCATACGAAGGAAAGATACTCAATGAAAACAATGATTTAATATCTAAATTTACACTAAAATCTGAAGTGTTATTGGATGAAGTTCGTGCTGGCGGGCGCATTAACCTGATTATTGGCCGCGGGCTCACGGCCCGAGCACGTGAGGCTCTGGGGCTCTCCGATGGCGACCTTTTTCGCACACCTGAACAGCCCGTGGACAGCGGCAGAGGCTTTACCCTTGCGCAAAAAATGGTGGGCCGCGCTTGCGGCATGACCGGTGTGCGACCCGGCACTTACTGCGAGCCACGAATGACAACTGTCGGGTCGCAGGACACCACCGGCCCTATGACCCGCGATGAACTCAAAGACCTTGCTTGTCTAGGCTTTTCAGCCGATCTCACGATGCAATCTTTCTGTCATACCGCCGCCTATCCCAAGCCTGTCGATATTTCTACGCAACACACCCTGCCCGACTTCATCCAGACCCGAGGCGGTGTCTCACTGCGCCCGGGGGACGGCATTATCCACAGCTGGCTTAACCGTATGCTACTGCCAGACACCGTGGGCACGGGAGGCGACTCGCACACGCGCTTCCCCATGGGAATTTCATTCCCGGCAGGCTCAGGCCTCGTTGCGTTTGCCGCAGCGACCGGCGTTATGCCCCTAGACATGCCAGAATCAATATTGGTGCGCTTCAAAGGCGAGATGCAACCCGGCATCACACTCCGTGATCTCGTCCATGCCATTCCCTACTACGCGATCCAGAAAGGTCTGTTAACCGTTGAGAAAAAAGGCAAAAAGAATATTTTTTCCGGCCAGATACTCGAAATTGAGGGCCTTGAAAACCTAACCGTAGAGCAGGCCTTTGAGCTGTCGGACGCCTCTGCCGAACGCTCTGCTGCCGGCTGCACAATAAAACTGGGAGAAGATACGATCGCAGAATACCTGCGCTCAAACATTGTTCTGTTACGCTCGATGATTGCTGAGGGTTATGGCGATGCGAGAACCCTAGAGCGGCGCGCTCGCAAAATGGAAGAATGGTTGGCGCAGCCTGAGCTTCTAACCGCTGACGATGATGCAGAATATCTCGAAGTGATTGAAATCGATCTTACTGACGTTAAAGAGCCCATCGTTTGTGCACCCAACGATCCGGACGATGCTCGAAAGCTCTCAGAAGTGGCGGGGGATGAGGTCAACGAAGTTTTCATCGGCAGTTGTATGACAAACATTGGCCACTTTCGAGCGGCAGGTAAACTTCTCGAAGCCCACGGCAAACCCGTCAATACCCGCATGTGGATCTGCCCTCCGACGCGCATGGACGAACAGCTGCTTATGGAAGAAGGCTATTTCTCGATCTTCGGAAAGGCAGGCGCCCGTACCGAGATGCCGGGGTGTTCACTGTGCATGGGCAATCAGGCCCGCGTGGAACCAGGCAGTACGGTGCTTTCAACATCAACTCGCAACTTTCCCAACCGTCTGGGTGATGGCTCCAATGTTTACCTAACATCGGCAGAATTAGCGGCCATCGGCGCGCTATTGGGCCGACTCCCTAGCCCAGCCGAGTACCTTGAGTTTGCGACTAAAATCGATTCTATGGCCGATGAAATTTACCGTTACATGAATTTCGACCAAGTTATCGAATTCCAGCAGCGTGCAGAAGAAGGCGGTCGCATTGCTGCGGTCCAGATTGACGAAGTTGCCTAGCAGGAAATCCCAAGAAAGGGACTAAGCCGTAATACCAACGCCCTGGGGGGGGGCTGCCCCCCCTCGGCTCAGTGGCAGGGGCAAGTGCAGCGCCCGAAAGCCCGGGTTCAACAGGTCTCAGCTGGACCCTCGAAACCGTCAAGAACCCCTTAGCTGCCACGGCCCGCGCGTTGGCCATCCATTAATCCGTAGCCAACCCCTCCGTGCCGAGCGCTTCGAAGGGTGGCGCATCGCTATGGAGAGCCTCAATTAATTCGTTCAGCAATTCATAAAGCTCACTCAAATTCTCAGCACCAAACTGAGACTCTATGTATTGATAGAGCATCTCAGATTCAGGCGCGATCTCCACAATCAACTGTCGCCCGTGTGGCGTAATAGAGACCAAGGAGCGACGACTGTCTCGACCGCAGGGCTGACGTCGCAAAATATTGCGGCCTTCTAAATTTTGAATAATGCGACTCACACTGGGCCGTAATAAAGAGCAGACCGATGCCAACTCACTAACATCGAGAGATTCACTCTCTGCCAAAGCCCGCATAACCCGCCACTGTTGGGTCGATAGATCGTGAGCGCGCAAATGCGGAATAAAGGTTCTCAGCACGGCCTCGTGGGCTTTTAACAAGGTCATGGGTAACGACTGATCGAATCGTCGCATATTGCTCGCCGCAGGGCTCTTGATAGCAGTTACTGCAACCGATCGTGATTTTTTTCTCTGAGTCATGGGGCTATTCGCTACGGTAGGTGGCCTAAGCATATCAGTGTGCCGTGAAGTTTGATGCGTTAAAACATTCGCTCCACAGGTTAAGGCTGACACAGGCCTTTTCATAGGGTTCAGCTATTTCTGCACAAACTGTCAATGTTATGGCCGATAATGGCAATTAAATCTGGGCCCGATCTTCTAGGCTCAGAGGATGACCCTCAGAGAGCAACATATGTCTAAGGACGGCCCGACATACAGTCACTCCAAAACGCCACTTCCCCGGGCCATCGATTTAGTGGCAGGGCTAGCCTCTGGTGAACTCTCTGCCGTCTCGCTCATACAAAGCACCTACGATCGTATCGCTCAGGAAAACCCCCGGATCAATGCCATTTGCACTTTAGTCCCTCCAGAGCAAAGCCTTGAGGCCGCAAAACGTGTGGATGACGCGAGAAATCAAGGACAGAAACTTCCAAACCTAGCCGGACTCCCACTGGCAGTTAAAGATCTCGCCGACACCCAGGGCATTTTGACCACTCAGGGCTCCCCCATTTATGCGCAACAGATCCCCGATGTCGATAGCCTTTTTGTAACCCGTCTCAAAGTGGCCGGCGGCATCGTTATTGGCAAAACAAATACTCCTGAATTTGGCGCCGGATCACACACGTTTAACCCGCTATTCGGAGTAACGCGGAACCCCTATGACACGCTAAAAACTGCGGGCGGCAGTTCGGGTGGGGCTGCCGCTGCCTTGGCATCAGGCATGGTAGCCCTTGCCGATGGCTCTGATATGGGCGGCTCATTGCGCAATCCCGCGGCTTTTTGTAACGTCGTCGGGTTGCGTCCTAGCATGGGGCGAGTTCCAACGATCCCAAAAGCCAAGGAGACTTTTAGCCGCATGGCAGTAGAAGGCCCCATGGCGAGAACCGTCGAGGATTGCGCAATGATGTTACGGGCGATGGCGGGCCGCGATAGCCGTGACCCCCGCTCACTAGATCT
>JAQXAF010000041.1 GCA_029253085.1 Luminiphilus sp.
TGATGACTAAAGTAGGCGCGGCGCTTGTCGACTTTGCCCTCGGGTGTCAGGAACATGTCTCGAGTTGCCGCGGCGGGTGCCATCTCCCGGTAATCAATAAATACGTTGCGATTTTCAGCGGCGAGATGCACCAACATAAAGCCACCGCCGCCGATATTGCCGGCTCTAGGCAAAGTAACCGCCAGCGCGAAGCCGGTGGCGACTGCAGCGTCGACAGCGTTGCCGCCCTGACTGAGCATGGTTAGGCCCGCTTCACTGGCAAACCGCTCTGGGCCCACCACCATATTGCCGCCCGCGGCCATGGGTACAAAGCGACTACGAAAATCGATCAGAGGTGCCTCGCTAGAGGCCACCTCGGCTGACTGGGTCTGTGCGGTGCCTAAAAACAGCAGAGTGCTCAAAGCGGCAATTTTGAATCGGTCAAACATCGGGACAGTCCATTATTAGGGGGTGAAACGCTAACGCGTAATTTCTGTGAAAACCAGCCTTATCTGTCTCGCTTATCAAGCGGGTTACACTGCATCCGTGGGAGCTGAGTGAGTGTACTGGAACATGAACTACGAAGAACATCGGCGTAACTATGTGTTGGGCGGTTTGCGTCGCGAAAACTTAACCGAAGACCCCTTGGCGCTTTTTGAAAAATGGCAGGCTCAGGCGATCGCGGCCGAGCTTAAGGATCCCACAGCAGTCTCCGTAGCGACACTCGAGCCCTCGGGTAATCTATGGCAAAGAATTGTATTGCTAAAAGGGGTTAGTGAGGGGGGCTTCGTTTTCTTTACCAACTATGAAAGCAACAAGGCTCGCGCATTAGCTCAAGACAATCGAGGCGCCATGTTATTTCCCTGGCACGAACTTGATCGTCAGGTTACCGCTAGCGGTTGTCTCAATAAAATTGGCGATGACGAGAGTGACCGCTACTTCGCAAGCCGCCCTAGAGCTAGCCAATTGGGCGCTTGGGCCTCTGATCAGAGCCGGCCTATTGCCAACCGCGACGCCCTAATCAGTCAGTATCAGTCGGCGGAACACCGTTTTGGTGACGGCCCGATTCCTCGGCCAGCGCATTGGGGGGGCTACCGCCTGGTTCCTGAGCAAATCGAGTTCTGGCAAGGTGGGGAGCATCGCTTACATGATCGCTTTCGCTATGTGCGGTCTGTCAGCGGTTGGGATATCGAGCGCCTGCAACCCTAATCGGGTGTCCGGTGGGTCTGGCCAACGCGCTCAGGTTCGGCGCCCTCAGTCAGGCCTGACGTGAAAAATAATGGGGTAGCGCTGGGAGCCCCTGTAAATGGCGTCGCATGAGATCCAGACACGCCGCGGCGATGATATTCTGAAATAGACTTCTTGAGCCTGAGACCACGGTCGTGTGGGTACGCAGGTCATCTTGGGTGCCCCAAGCTATCCAGACCGTGCCCACGGGCTTGTCCTCGGTGCCGCCCCCGGGACCGGCAATACCCGATACTGCGACGCCAATATCCGCGCCGGAACGCTCGAGTGCGCCCCGCAACATTTCTTTCACCACCGGCTCACTGACCGCGCCGTACGCTTTCAATGTAGCTGAGGCGACCCCCAGTTGATCGCGCTTGGCCCTGTTGGCATAGGTGACAAAGCCGGTGCCCAATACCGCCGATGATCCGGGCTCTCTGACCATCATTGAAGCGATCAAGCCGCCGGTGCAGGACTCGGCGCTTGTCATGGTCTTGCCCTGATCTCGAAGAACGGCTTGTAATTTTTCGGCCAGTCGCGTGCTGCCCTTGCCCAGTATGTGGTCGCCGAAATCTTCTTCGAGTAAGGCGAGGGCGTCCTCCTGAGCGGGCAAATGCGCTGGTCCAGGTACGCTGAGCTTAAGCTCAAGTTGGGGCATTCCGGCTCGAAAGCCTAGGCTCACCGACTTTGGCCAGCGTGGTGCATATTTTTTCATGCGCTCCTCAACCGATGATTCGCCAATACCAAAGGTTTGTAGCCGCAGAATCTGGCGGGCTTCGCCGCCGACCCGAGCTTCAAGGTGAGTGACCAGTGCCGGCAGCATGGCCTCGAGTTCGCTAGGCACCCCCGGTGTGGTTAACACTAAACAGCTCTTAATATTGATGGCGAACCCCAATGCGCTGCCCAAGGGGTTGTGAATGAGCTGGCAGCCTGCTGGAACAAAGGCCTGCTTGAGATTTGCTGGATTAGGTGCAATGCGCCGTCGGGCGCACCAATCCTCGACGTGGGCTCGGGCTTCTGGACTTTCAGTGAGTTCAGCATCGGTAAGCGTTGCAATCACCTCGCTGGTGAGATCATCCCGCGTTGGACCGAGACCGCCGTTAACAATGACGGCTGGGTACTGTTCAGCCAAGCGTGCGAGAGCACTTTGCAGCAGTATGGGATCGTCGCCAACAGTGCACTTTTCACCGATCTCGATGCCGTGGTCACCCAGGCAGGTGGCGATCATTGCCGAATTACTGTCGACCGTATCCCCTGACATCAGTTCGTTGCCGGTGAGCAGTAAAGCAATGCAGGGTGTATCCATAGTGAACTCTCCTCAGGGGGCCCAAGGATAACCTGCTGCGCCGATTAAACCCACGAGGCTGCGACTCTTTTGAGGCTGAATCGAGATAGATCGTCTACAATCACGCCCTCAGATTGCTTACCTTGGGGAACCCATGCATCGCGTCATTTTTAACCAGAAAGGAGGGGTGGGTAAGACGTCGATCACCTGCAATTTAGCGGCAATTAGTGCCAGTCAGGGGTTGCGCACCTTGGTGATTGACCTCGATGTTCAGGGCAATTCAACCCATTACCTAATTGGTGCCGTCGACGCTGAGCAATATCCGGCTGAGGCGCAGGGCGTAGCTGGTCTGTTTAAGCAGACAGTGGGATCGCGCAGTATGCGTAAAAATCCTGACTCTTTTGTTTGGGAGACGCCCTTTGACAATTTATTTTTGCTGCCCTCAAGTCCTTATCTCTCCGAGATAGAAAAAGAATTGGAGGCGCGTTACAAGATCTACAAATTGCGGGACGCTCTGGCCAAACTCGATAGTGAGTACGATCGCATCTACATCGATACGCCGCCTAACTTCAATTTTTATTCAAAGTCGGCATTGATTGCCGCCAGTCGTGTGTTGGTTCCTTTTGATTGCGACTCATTTGCGCGCCAAAGCCTGTATGAGCTGATGTTAAACATTGAAGAGCTTCAGGAAGATCACAATCCAGAGCTTGAATTGGAAGGTATTGTCATTAATCAATTTAATGGTCAGGCCCGGCTTCCTGGCGAGCTCGTAGCGGAGCTGCAATCTGAGGGTTTTCCCGTTATCGATAGCTTTCTGAGCAGCTCGGTAAAAATGCGCGAGTCTCATCACGAGATGCGACCGCTTATTTACCTTGCTCCAAGCCACAAACTCACGCAGTCCTATATTGCGCTCCATCAGGCGCTCGAAAAAGGCGTTAAAAAGTGTCGTCGAAGCTGACTGCTAACCCGTTTTTGGGCTAGTGCGCCAGTGGGTAGGGCATACTCAATAGCGCGCGCTGGGTAAACCCTTCGGGGATCAGGGCGCGGGCGTTTGCGGCCAGGCCGTTATGAGCCCTTCCTTGGGCACCGTTTGGTTTTAAAAGTCGGCGCGGCCGGGCGTTCTGGGGAAAGGGATCACGTCGCGAACGTTTTCCATGCCCGTTATATAGGCGAGTAATCGCTCAAAGCCTAAACCAAAACCAGCGTGGGGTACGGTGCCGTAGCGGCGCAGATCGCGGTACCACCACAAGTCTTCAAGGACGGCTTTATCCATTCGATCTTCCAGCACATCGAGACGTTCTTCTCGCTGACTGCCACCAATGATTTCACCGATACCCGGGGCCAATACGTCCATTGCCGCTACGGTTTTGCCGTCGTCATTGAGTCGCATGTAGAAGGCTTTAATGTCACTGGGGTAGTCTGTCACAACAATAGGCCGCCCCACATGATTCTCCGCGAGATAGCGTTCGTGCTCTGAAGCCATGTCAATGCCCCAGTGCACGGGGAACTCAAAGGATTGGCCGCAATTTTCGAGAATGGTAATGGCTTCTGAATAACTCATTCGTTCAAAGTTTGAATCGACAATACCTTGAAGGCGCTGCAGCACGGTGTTGTCAATTCGCTGTTGGAAAAACGCCATGTCATCGGCGCAATGCTCCAAAACTTCCGCAATGATGTGTTTCAGTAAACCCTCTGCGAGATCTGCATTGTCGTCGAGGTCAGCGAAAGCGATCTCGGGTTCCACCATCCAAAACTCGGCAAGGTGTCGGGTGGTATGGGAATTTTCAGCTCTAAACGTCGGGCCGAAAGTATAAACCCGCGACATCGATAAGCAGTGCGATTCCACCGCGAGCTGACCAGAGACGGTGAGAAAGGCCTCGCTGCCAAAAAAATCCTGACTGTGGTCGACGCTACCATCGGGGTTTCGGGGCAGATTGGCGTAATCCAGTGTGCTAACTCGAAATAGCTCTCCTGCGCCTTCGCAATCGCTTGCCGTAATAATGGGCGTATTCACCCAGTAGAAGTCTTGGCGGTGAAAATATTCATGTATGGCTCTTGCCAGTACATGTCTGACCCGCGTTATTGCGCCAAAGGTGTTGGTGCGCGTACGCAGATGTGCCTGTGTTCTCAAATACTCAAAGGTATGCCTTTTCTTGGCAATGGGGTAGCTCTCGGGATCATCAACCCACCCGACAACCGTGACTGTGGTGGCCTGAATTTCTACGGATTGGCCTTTACCCTCAGAAACAACCAGTTGCCCTGCAATCTCTACCGCGCAGCCAGTAGCCAGCTGCAAAACTTCTTCCTCATAGTTGGGCAGGGTATTGGGAACAACGGCCTGAATAGCGTCGAAGCAAGTGCCATCATGGACTGCGAGAAATGAAATGCCCGCCTTGGAGTCGCGCTTACTGCGAAGCCAGCCTTTCACAGTCACTGATTGACCCACCTGATGGGGGTCAGCGAACAAAGATTTTATGGGTAACCATGGGCTCATCGTGGGCTCCTTAGGGGCTTGGGCAGCATTTTAGGTCGTACAGCTGGGCTTCAGAACCCCAGGCTCTCGCTCATTCTTTGGCCGGCTTGAGGGCACACCCGGGGGCAAGTTCAAATTGGGGTGCGGTGCCACTGCCGGCGTCGGGGGTACTTTGGTAATCAACCTCCACGGTTTGCCCAAGCTGAAGCTTGCGGGTCGACGAGGTCAGGCTAGCTGTCCATTTATCAAAACTAAATTTCTCGGGGTCTTTGCGCAGATCCACCTGCCCCTCAAGCCCTAAGTCTGCAAGTCGTACAGTGAATCCCGCGCTGGTGACATGGGCAACTTCGCCGGTGTAGCGGGTGTCCCCTGATGATTTACAGCGATCAAGATAGTTGCCTGTCAGCCAGCGTTCAGCGGCCTGAGTGGCACCCCGGCCGCGAGCAATGGCTGAGGCTGTGCTTTGCAGCTGCAAATCTGTCACGGAGTCGCCTGGCTGATTCGAGAGCACTCTTTTAATTTGTCGGTGGGTCAAAAAATCGACATATTTACGCAGCGGTGAGGTGAAGTTGGTGTATGCGGTCAGCGCCATTCCCATGTGCTCGGCCGGCGAAGTACTAAAGACGGCTCGGGTGAGCAGCCGGTTAACCATGCCCCTCAAGGGCAGCGTATGAGGGGCACTGAGCGCGGCAAACACCTGTTGATAACCCGCCACGGTATGGGTTGTCACGTCAGCCAGGTCCGGAAGATAACGCTTCAAAAACTCTTGTGTCTCACTGGCTCGATCTTTGCGAAACCCCGGATGAACAACAAACGGGCCGGTTGCTTCAGACATTGCCAAAAAGTGGGCTGCACTTCTGTTGGCGGCAATCATGCACTCTTCTACTAAATGTTGTGAGGCGAGTTTTTCCGCGGTTTCAATGCTTCCAATTTGACGCTCCTCATTGAGTTGCCATCGGTACTCTGTACGGTCCTCCATCACTAACTCGTGATTTTCACGGTGGTTACGCAGCGCTCGGTAGGCTTGTACCAGCGCCTCCAAAGGATTTGACCAAGCTATCAATTGGTCGTTGTGACCGGTGACATAGCGATCGACCGCAGCGTAAGTCAGTTTGGCCTTAGACTGAATTTTTGCTTGGATGAATTCGTAGCTGCCGACTTGACCAGCGTCACTGACATTGATTTTACAAACCAGTGAGGGGCGCACTTCGCCTTCCGCTAGCGCACAAAAGTCTCGACCAATAGCTTCAGGGAGCATGGGTAATACGTCGCCATGAAAGTAGGTGGATGTCGCCCTGGAGGTCAGCGTTTCGTCTAGTCCCTCCATGCCATCAAGGTAGGCGGTGGGATCGGCAACCGCAACGTAAAGTACCCAGCCTTCACTGGTTACCTCGGCGTATAAGGCATCATCGATATCCTGCGTTCGTGCAGCATCAATAGAAACAAAGTTTAGGTGGCACAGATCGACACGCTCGGGATCAGCCAGTGGGTCGCGCTCTTCGGCAAATTTAACCCAAGCGGCCGTGTCTTTCTCGTTCCATGTCCAAGCCAGACCAGTCCTCGCAGCACAATAACGATTTTCGAGTCCGGGAGTGCCGGGAGAACCGAATACGGCTAGCACTTTGGCGGAAGGCTTGCCCTCTTTAAAGGGGTGACGCATTAGCGCGCAGTCGACCTTATCTCCGGGCTTTGCACCGTTTCGAGCGTGGGGAGGAATAAAAAGCCAGCGTTTCAGATCGTGGAGGTCGGGCTCAACAAAAACTGCTTTGCCCTTAACAACCAGAGTTCCAACAAAACGATCTAGCGTACTTTCAATAAGTCGCTCGATGTCGGCAACCGTTCGTCCATCCTGACTCTTTTTTCCGCCCTTGCCCTTTTGCGTGGCGGGTCGAATGCAAATGCGTACCTTGTCGCCGGGAAGCACTTTCAGCATTTCATCAGGTGGGATGAAGATCTCTCGGCCGTCATCGATTACTGCGAAACCGTAGCGATTTTGCGTCCCTTTCACAGTGGCATCAGCGTACTCTTTTTCCGCCTCAATCTTCTGTTTCAGGCCCTTCAATTGGGCCATAGCGTCGTTGTTCAGCATGGCCGTGTGGAGCTCCCGGGTATCGCAGCTGTCAGCAAAGACGAATCTGGCGTTCACCGCCGGATTCAAAGTAGGCGTGAATGCTAGCGAAATTTCAGTCTGCTGTCAGCGTCTGACGCACTTCTTAGGGGTAAATTACTGACTGCGTTGACAGGTGGCACGTCGAGAGCTTTACTGGGGCAGGCCGAAAATAAATGAGTAGGGCGGATATTGTTTGAGAAAACGAGCTGATCCACAGTGGAATTTCCACAGCAAGCAGTTCATGACAACCTCGCAACCTCCTGAAAACAGGCTGGGCTGCAACAGCAGCGCTCTCCTGAATAAGACTTTTACCCTCGATCAACTTTCTTTTACCAAGGAGTCTCCCTATGGAAGCTTTTAGTGCTGCTTGTCAGAATGAAACCCCTGTTGTTGTCTTGGCTGGACGCAAAACCTACGTGCTCGATACCAACGTGCTTTTACACGACCCCACGGCAGTGGCTGCGTTTATGGAACACCACGTAGTTATTCCTATGACGGTGCTTGAGGAGCTGGATCACATCAAGGACCGACGGGATAAAACGGTAAGCCGAGAGGCACGCATTGCCATTCAGATGATTGAGAAAGTCGTGGGGGGTGCCAGCCCCGGGGCCACGCAGGCCGGTGTCGAAATTCCAGGCTCAAACTTTAATGGGCCCTTAGGAACGCTGGCTATTTACCCTGACCAGCTGATTCAGGAAGACGGGGTCGTGCCATTTTTGAATGCTACACAGGATCAGGCCAACGACAACCGCATTATTAATGTCGCACTAAAACTGCAGTCTGAGCAACCAGACTCCCTAGTGTGTCTTGTGACTAAAGACATCAATATGCGCATCAAGGCCAAGGGCTCTGGACTTAACCATGTCGAAGACTA
>JAQXAF010000043.1 GCA_029253085.1 Luminiphilus sp.
GAACAAGGACGCCTTTAGCGCCACATGGGTATCGTACCTTCAACATTTGTGGGATCCCGTGGTGAGGGTTCTTCGATGTAAACTTGATCTCTACCTTTGCGCTTGGCCTCGTACATTGCCCGGTCAACACGTAGCAGCCAATCCTCAGCGGAATCGACCGTCGACACGTCGCAAATACCGATACTTACCGTTACTCGGCGATCTGCAATAACCTCTTGCGTAGCAATCTTACTGCGTAAATCATCAGCGATTTTTCGTGCAGTCTGAGCACCCACCTCACTAAGGAGCACGACAAACTCCTCTCCACCTAAGCGGAAGAGCATGTCGGCACCTCGAATCCTGCTGTCTATTAAGGCCACTATAGCTTTAAGCACCCGATCACCTTCAACATGACCCATTTCGTCATTGATTCGCTTGAAGTAATCGATGTCGAGTAACAGGAGTGACGAAAGCCGCGCGTAACGATGGTAGTCCGCAAAGTGCCTTCGAGTTTGAGGCAGCAAATACCGACGATTATAAGCACCGGTCAGAGGATCAGTCAGTGCAAGATCTGCTAACTCATCGGTCTGCCGCGTCTGTAATTGCATGATCGCCAAACTTAACAGCCAAGTTGAAAAAATAGCGGCATCAAATGCCAAGCCTTGACCAAAGCCCTGCCAACCGTGCGCCCAAAACAGTGCGATTAAAGTAATAAGCCCGCCCCCAATTGCCGCCGGGAGGGGCAATAGGGCTGTCAGCGCGATCATTAGCAGAAAAACCCACAACTCCTGATATATAGATCCAAGGTTTACAGACCAGACGATCGTAATAAGAGTCGCCATTAGAGCGAATATCGGCGGGATCAAAACCTTATCATGGCGAAAAAATCGGTACGTTGTAACGGCGAGTAACAGGGTCGTCAATCCGGAAAAGACATAGAGTGCTATGGCGCTAGATGTGAGTAACAGGCTTTCGACCAGCACCACTGTCGAAGCACACAACATGATGGGCAGCAGCAAACGGTACAGAATCAAACGTCGTTCGTACTGTAGATCTTCAGGGTTAAACCCTTGTGAAGAAACCGTATCGGTGCGCAGCAGACTACGCCAAAAACGCGCCGGTGATTTAAAGCCCGTCGCGTCGTACAGCGGTATCTCTTGGCCCCGATTGGTCATGCACACGCGCTCGTAACGCCACTCAAACTCAGTGGCTTTAGTGTGACACAGGGAGCCATGTTTAACAGCCGAGAAGCGTCAAGAAAATCAAGCGGCATTCTCGGTCAATTGGCAGTGCCCCTGTAGCGCTGAGAGAATCGCATTCAAAGTGGCTTGTACAATATCGTTACTGCGCCCCACACCGCAGGGTCTTGCACCTTCAATATTGAGCTGGACGTAGCACACGGCTTCCGCATCCGAACTTTGCCCTAAGGTATGCTCGCTGTACTCCACCAGCACCATATTTTTACCCGTCACCTGCTGCATCGCATCGATAAAAGCATCAAGTACCCCGGTGCCCCTGCCCTGAATCTGCGTCTCACCATCAGGCGCACCCAGAACCGCCGTTAGCTGATGTTCAGCATCGTCTTTGGTCACTTCATACCGCCCCAAACTCCAGGCACCGGGAACATCTAAATACGTGTCGCAAAAAAGCTGGTGAATTTGATCAGAAGCGACCTCAGCCTCACTTTGCTCCGCGAGGTGTTGCACTGCGCTGCTGAAATCTATTTGTAGCCATCTAGGTAAGTCGTAACCGTGGTCGCGATACAAAACATAAGCGACACCGCCCTTGCCAGATTGGCTGTTGATACGAATAACCTCTTGGTAAGTCCGCCCAATATCATGGGGATCAATAGGTAAGTAGGCCACATCCCAGGCATCGTCATCACCCCTCAGGGCAAGGCATTTGTTAATCGCATCTTGATGGCTACCCGAAAATGCGGTGAACACCAATTCGCCAGCATACGGATGGCGAGGATGGACGGGCAACTGCGTGCAGTCTCGAACGGTTGCAATAATGGCGTCCATGTTGTCAAACTTGAGTTCAGGGTCGATACCCTGACTATAGAGATTCATAGCCATCGTAACGATATCCATATTTCCTGTGCGCTCACCGTTACCCATCAGAGTGCCCTCGACGCGATCGGCCCCCGCCATGACACCCAGCTCGCCCGCCGCCACCGCACAACCGCGATCGTTGTGTGTATGCAGTGAAATCAGTATCGCGTCGCGGTTAGCTACGTGATCGCAAAACCATTCAATCTGATCGGCATAAATGTTGGGGGTGCTCATCTCAACAGTAGCGGGCAGGTTGATAATGACCGGCCGCTCCGGAGTGGGACTCAAAACCAGATTAACCGCATCACAAATTTCAACAGCAAAATCTAGCTCAGTTCCCGTAAAACTTTCGGGGCTGTACTCGAAGGTCCACTCGGTCTCTGGGTGTCGGTCAGCCTCGGCCTTAACAAGCTTGGCGCCTTCAACCGCGATTTCAGTAATACCTGCCTTATCCAGCTTAAAGACATCACGGCGTTGAACAGTCGACGTCGAGTTGTAAAAATGCACAACGGCGCGCTTCACCCCACTCAGGGCTTCAAAGGTTTTAGCAATAAGTTCAGCGCGCGCCTGAACCAGCACCTGAACGGTCACGTCATCGGGAATACGATCTTCAGTAATCAGCTTTCTCAAGAAATTGAAATCATGGCTCGAGGCCGAGGGAAATCCCACTTCAATCGTTTTGAAGCCTATATCTAAAAGCTGTTCCCACAGGCGCAGCTTTTGCTGTGCGTTCATAGGCTCTACTAGGGCCTGATTACCGTCACGAAGATCGACAGAGCACCATTGGGGTGCACGATCGATAACACGATCGGGCCAGCGTCGGTCCGCTTTGGGAATCGGCGCAAAGGAACGGTATTTGTGGGCATCAAAGTTTGAGGAGGCGGATGGCTTCATGGTGAACGCTTCTCTGTAGAATCTATCGCTAGTGTAACGCGGTTCGATGAGGTATTTTGTCCAAATAAACCAATAATTTGTCTTATTTAAGCGATTATTGGTAACCTAAAGCCAATTATTTAGGGAAATACTCTAAAAATGCCTGACTTCGAAATGGACCGAATAGACCTGAAAATTCTCGATTTATTACAACGTAATGCGGGTCTCAGTAATCTAGAGCTAGCTGATCGCGTCGGTTTGACCGCGACTCCCTGTGCCCGCCGAGTAAAGCGCCTGGAAACCGCCGGGGTCATCGTTGAACGCATTACCTTGCTAGATCAAACAAAGTTAGGCTTGGCACTGACCGCCCATATCGGCATTACCATGGACGAGCATACACCCGAACGTTTCGCTGCCTTTGAAGAGGCAGTGGCACAGTACCCGGAAGTTATGGAGTGTTGTGTGGTCACGGGACAAAGTGCCGACTACCTGATTAAGGCCGTTGTCGCCGACATGGTTCACTACGAACAATTCCTCTTAGGAAACCTGACCCGGATCCCAGGGGTCTCCGGTGTCCATTCGAGTTTTGAGCTCAGAAAAGTGGTGACCCATGCTGCACTGCCTTTGAATCACAGTGGCCGCTAGGTCACTAGATGTCAGGACTTTTTGGCGAGCTCCTGCTGCACAAGAAAATCCGCAATCTTCAGCATGTTCGCTTGGCTGCCTGCCTTACGCGCCTCAATCAGATACTTTCCATTGACCAAAACCGACGGAGTCCCTGAAATTTTAGCGGATCGAGCGCGAGCTTCAGCTTGACTGACTTGGCTGTTGACCCCGAAAGAATCAAAGGCCCGGTCAAAGTCTTCAGCACTGACACCATTGGCAACAAATAGCTCACGAATCGCGCCTTTTGAACCCAGGCGATTCCGTTCAACGTGCATAGCTTTAAAAATAGCGTCATGCATTGGATCCATGACATCCAGGGTCTCAGCGGTGAAGTACGCCTTGGCGTGCAGTGCCATACCGTCATTCCAAGCGGCAGGAGAAGGCTGCAGGCGCGAACCCTCCGGGAGTGACTGTTTCCACGCTTGTAGCATGGGTTCAAAAGTGTAGCAGTGACCGCAACCGTACCAAAAGAACTCGGTTACGATTACCTGATCCGTGGGCCCCACTCGCACCGCAGGATTCACAACGGTGTAATGCTCTCCTTCCTGCCATGATGTCTCAGCCGAAACCATAGCGGGCAGCGCAAACAAAGCGATAATGGCTATTAAAATATGTCGTCGAATGGTCATCATCACGTTCTCCACTAACTTCCTTGGCCCTTGCCTCGCTGCCCATGGGTACACCGTAGTGCAGCAGGGCAGTCCCAACGTCGTCTCTTAGACCTGCTGACGCGCCTGAGGTTCCCCTCAGAGATCAGCGAAGCCCAGCAGCGTAACTTGCCACCGCTTCAATTTCCTTATCGCTCAACTCAAATGCCGTTGTCCGCATTATTTTACTGTCGCTATCATTTGTCCGACCGGCTGGGTCTTCGTAACCCGTGCGGAACATCTTCAACTGCGCAGCAATGTAGTCTGGGTGCTGTCCAGCCAAGCCGGGGAATCCACCGGGACCATTGCCCTTGCCCGATGGGCTGTGGCAGCCAGAACAAGCCGCAACTTTACGCTCCATGATGCCCGACATGTAAACCTTTCGACCCAACTCCATGAGATCAGCGTTAGCTAACTCGGGGGTGCGGGTTTTTTCGTCATAGAAAGCCGCTATGTCGGCGAGATCCTGGTCAGACATATTGTCGACTTGCCCCGCCATCGCAGCAACAACGCGGCGTCCGTCACGGATATCCTTCATTTGCTTCAGCAGGTATTTATCGCCCAAGCCCGCAAGCTTCGGGAAGCTAGGTACGACACTATTGCCATCTGCGCCGTGGCAAGCACCACAGGTCACGGCTTTCGCCTCCCCGGCAGTCGCATCTCCCTGCAGCATATCTCCAGCATGAACCAACGAAGTCGTTAGCACTAAGGCTACCGTTGCGATTGTTTTAATCATAATTCGCTTCCCCTGTGGGGTTCCTGTATCCAATTTACGACTCACCAGAGGCCATATAACTGATAAGTTCTCGATATTCTTCATCACTGCAATCTGAGCAAAGGCCCGTAGGCGGCATCGCATTGAGGCCCTTCTTTACCGATTCAAGTAAAGCGTCCATGCCTTTCGCAAGGCGTGGCTCCCATGCCCTAGCGTCGCCGGTCTTTGGTGCTCCGGCTGCACCCGACACATGGCACATGGCGCAAGATCTTCCATATTTTCCCATGTCGGGTTCTGCGAGAACAGGCGCTACGGTTACGATCACCATAAAGGCTCCCATTCTAAGGATGTGCCGCAATGCCGTTACCCATTTCATTCCCTATCCTCATTATGCGCCGCGGGGGCTCAAGAGCACCACAAGCACTTTTAACCAATTTTTGAGCTTCGCCCTTTAAATCTGGCGTGGCATTATAGACAATCACCCCTCGGGACAAAAGCCAATCATGGCCCTTGATTCAACCCCCCAAATCCCGCTTCCGAATATCGACTTTCGCGTTGCTTCTTTTTTGCAAAGCGCGAGCAGTCTGGGTAATGCGCCCTCGGATACTGGCTCTGAAGTCGCTTTTGCCGGGCGCTCCAACGCTGGCAAATCAAGTGCTATCAATACGCTGACCAGCAATCGTAAGCTAGCGCGAACAAGCCGGACGCCGGGGCGTACTCAGCTCATCAACTTTTTTTCACTCAGCGACAGCCAGCGGCTGGTCGACCTGCCAGGGTACGGCTACGCCAAGGTGCCCCTGAAAATGAAGCAAGAGTGGAATCGGCATATGGCCGACTACCTACAACGGCGCGAGAGCCTGCGCGGACTCATCTTATTGATGGATATACGACACCCACTGACCGATGCAGACGAGCAAATGATTGGCTGGGCATCGAAAGCACAAATGCCCATTCACGCGTTGCTCACAAAAGCCGACAAGCTAAAACGTGGCCCCGCCAAAGCCACGCTCCTTAGCGTACAGGCCCGACTTTTGGAGTTTGGGGATTTAGCTAGCGCGCAGCTCTTCTCATCTTTGAAAGAAGATGGCCTGCCAACCCTGCGTAAAAAACTGAAAACTTGGTTAACCGATGACTCGGTCTTTGAGGAACCTGGCCCACCTTCTGATCAGTGAGCTTCATCCCAATTTATGCCCACGCCGGCTTCGACCAGTAAAGGCACATCAAGGGAAGCCACGTTGGCCATTAAGCCCGGTATCGCGGCGGTTAATGTAGCTACCTCGGTATCTGCCACTTCAAACACTAACTCATCGTGTACCTGCATAATCATTAGAGCGTCGATATCCGCTTTGGACAACCAGTCATCCACCGCAATCATAGCCAGTTTAATAATATCCGCCGCAGTACCTTGCATAGGCGCATTGATGGCCGTCCGCTCAGCCGCCATTTGCCGTTGCTTGTTGCGCGCGTTAATTTCAGGGAGATACAGGCGACGGCCAAACAGCGTCTCGACGTAACCTTGGCTATGCGCAAGCTCCCGTGTCTGGCTCATGTACTCAGCGACCCCAGGATAACGCTCAAAATACCGATCGATATACGCCTGGGCCTCATGACGCCCCAGCCGTAATTGCTTGGCTAACCCAAAGGCTGACATGCCATAAATAAGTCCAAAGTTGATGGCTTTGGCCTCGCGTCTTTGATCGGTGGACACGTCCTCGAGAGGCACACCGAAAACCTCAGCAGCGGTTGCACTGTGCACATCGAGGTTGGCCCCAAAAGCACCGAGAAGGCCCTGATCCTGAGATAAGTGGGCCATGATCCTCAGTTCAATCTGAGAGTAGTCTGCGGCCACAATACTCCGCCCCGCTGGCGCGCAAAACGCCTGTCGAATACGTCGGCCTTCTTCGGTTCGAATGGGGATATTTTGTAAATTAGGGTCAGAAGATGACAGACGTCCCGTCGCAGTAACGGCCTGATGATAAGACGTGTGGACACGGCCTGTGCCCGGGTCAATCATGTCGGGGAGTCGGTCGGTATAGGTCGATCGAAGTTTGGAGAGACTCCGGTACTCCATCAGGACTGCCGGCAATGGGTAATCGAGGGCTAATTCGGCAAGCACGTCTTCCGCTGTAGACGGCGCCCCCTTGGGTGTTTTTTTCAGTACGGGCAATTCGAGTTTCTGAAAGAGTATTTCACCCAACTGTTTCGGCGAACCAAGGTTGAAGGCCTGTCCGGCAAGATCGTGGGCGCTCTGCTCCAGGGTTGCCAAACGCTCACCCAGCTCATGACTTTGATCCGCTAGGAGCTGACGGTCTACCCGGGCACCGTTGCGCTCGATACGAGATAAAATGGGCACCAGTGGCAGCTCAATATCGCGGTAGAGGCTGCTGAGGCGAGCCTCGCCCTCGAGTTTTGGCCAAAGAGTTCTGTGCAATTTTAAGGTAACCGCCGCATCCTCTGCGGCGTATGGTGCGGCCTGCTCGAGGGCAACGGCATTGAACGTAATTTGCTTAGCGCCCTTGCCAGCGACTTCCTCAAAATGCGTGGTTTTTTCTCCCAAATATTTCAGTGCCAAAGTATCCATGTCATGACGACTCCCGGTGGCATCCAATACATAGGATTGCAACATGGAGTCGTGGGCAATGCCCCGCAGGGCAATGTCATAATTTGCTAAAACATTGGCATCATATTTAAGATTTTGACCCACCTTTAAACGCTGGGAATCCTCTAGTAAAGGCCGCAAGCGTGCCAGCACCTGATCGCGATCCAGCTGCTCAGGAGCACCGGGGTAATCATGGGCTAGGGGTATGTAAGCCGCCCGATCTGTCGCAACGGCCAGTGCCACGCCCACAATTTCAGCCTGCATGTAGTTAAGACTGGTTGTTTCTGTATCAAAGGCAAATAAGGGCGCCGCCTCTATCGCAGCGAGCCATTCGTCGAGTTGCGACATCGACAATACGGTAATCACCTCTAAGGGGGGCGCTAACGGCTCAACCGCAGCTGCTTCGCTGGGTGAGTCTACGTCGCCGTCGGTCAGGGCCTCAGATAGCCAGCCCTTAAATTCAAGCTCCTTGTACCAGTAAGTCAGTGCCGCTGAGTCGGGAGCCTTCGCTAATAAATCATCGGTCGAAAGTTCTAGCTCGCAGTCTGTCTTAATGGTTGCAAGCCGATAAGAGAGCTCTGCGGATTCGCGGTGTTCGGCGAGGCGCGCACCCAATTTTTGAGCGCCGCGCACAGAAAGCTCAGCAACAAGGGGCAAATCTGCGTAGATATCATTCAGACCACCTAAATTTTGCAGCAGGGCTAAAGCCGTCTTCTCGCCTACACCGGGGACCCCAGGGATGTTGTCCACCTTATCTCCCTGTAGTGCCAGCAAATCAATAATGAGTTCTGGTGGCACACCAAACTTTTCGACCACACCCCCATGGTCCATGGTGGTGTTAGTCATGGTGTTAATGAGCGTGACGTGGTCTCCCACCAACTGCGCCATATCCTTGTCGCCCGTTGAAATCAAAACCGACTGCTGACGCGCTGCTGCCTCTAAAGCAAGCGTGCCGATCACGTCATCGGCTTCAACGCCACTGACACAAACAAGAGGCAAGCCCATTGCACGAATCATGGCGTGAATAGGCTCGATCTGTTCACGTAATTCTTCCGGCATCGGTGGACGGTTGGCTTTGTATTCGGCGTAGATCTCGTTCCGAAACGTAGGGCCTTTTGCATCAAAGACCACAACCACTTGATCACCCGGGTAATCGGCCACGAGCCGTCGAACCATGCCGACGACGCCCTTTGCGGCTCCAGTATTTAAACCCTTAGAGTTGGTTAATGGTGGTAGCGCGTGATACGCGCGAAACAGATAAGAAGAACCATCAATTAAAATGAGTGCACCACTCATGGTCTCAATCCTCCCACAGGTAACGCGCTGATCGGTAGGTCACCTTGGCCTTTGCTAAATCGAGGGGCGCCTTGAAAAATCCATGGTAATCCCCTCTTGGATTTATCAACACGACGTTGGCGCTATGGTCCAACTCGTAAGTACCGTCAGGAGCGGTAACCTTTCTAAAGGGTGCGTTGAAGCTTCTCGCAAAACTAAGAATTTTAATGAAGTCTCCGGTCACCCCCGTAAATGTTGGGTCAAAATACGGGACATAAGCGGCCAACACCTCGGGGGTATCTCGAGCAGGGTCCACAGTCACCATAACAACTTGTGTATCGGCAGCCTCAGTAGTTTCCAGTTCTTTCTTAAGTTTCGCCAAGAAAGACAGTGTCGTAGGGCAAATGTCAGGACAGTGAGTAAAACCAAAAAACAGCAGTGTCCAATCACCTTTTAGCGACGCTTTTGTGAAGGCTGCGCCATGGTGATCAACCAGTGCAAACGCACCCGGGTCTCTCGGGGTATCAAAAACATACAACCCATTAATTTGCATTTCGGTAAGCGTCATTACCCTAGGTTGCTGAATCCGATTGACAAAGCTCACCAAAATGACCGCAATGAATAACAGAATTCCAGCGACGGTGAACCAAACTCGGGTTTTTGTTGCCAATGCCAAAATAAGAAACTCCGCAATTATTGCCGGGCTATATCAGCAAGCCCAGTAACCAGTGATCAACCAGCATGATGATGAACAACACTAAGAGATAGGTAATAGAATACTTAAAGGTTTTCATGGGGGCGTTGACGTTCCGGCCCCGCATAATTTCAATAGACCAATACAAGAAAATAACGCCCAACACTACCGCTCCGACTAAATAAATAGGACCGCTCATGTGGGTAGCAAAGGGCATGAGCGTAATCAAAAACATGATGATGGTGTAGAGCAAAATATGCAGTGCGGTAAATCCAACGCCGTGGGTTACGGGCAGCATAGGGATCCCCACCGAGGCATACTCCTCACGTCGGTGTATAGCCAGCGCCCAAAAATGAGGTGGGGTCCAAGCAAAAATAATCAATACTAATAACAGCGCATGGCCGTGAATTTCTCCAGTCACCGCGGTCCAACCCAACAGCGGTGGCGCAGCACCGGCCAAACCGCCGATCACAATATTTTGGGGCGTCGCCCGTTTTAAAAACATTGTATAAATAAAGGCATAACCAATGAGGCTCGCCACTGTCAATACGGCGGTCAATACATTTACCCAAACCACAAGAATCCAAACCCCAAGCAAGGCCAATGCTGCCGCGAAAAGGATCGCATCGCGCTGGGTAATACGCCCCGTTGCCACAGGACGGGCTTGGGTTCTGGCCATCTGCTGGTCAATACGCTCATCCACAATATGATTAATCGCCGCCGCCGCACCCGCGCACAGCGCAATACCAAGATTGCCCAGTACCAAAGGCTGCCAGGGCACCCAGCCCGGCACTGCCATGCACATACCAATCAATGCCGTAACAATCATCAGCGCAACCACACGAGGCTTGGTTAGCTCGAGGTAGTCCTGCCAAAGCGGAGTCAAGGAGACTGTTGATTCAGACATCGTTAACCCCCCGAATTTTTAAGTAGGAATTTAAGATCAGCGATAACGGCCTTGTAATCTAGGTCATCTTGAAAGCGCATCATTACCCACCCGGCGGGGTCAACGAGATACCAACCACCTTCTTGCTCCAACCCTGGCTTCGCTGAAAGCTCTGAAAAAAGCCCCTCAAATGCTGTCGGTGTTGTATCCAATGCAACTAACCCAGCATGTCCTGTAGACAAGTACTCCAATACCGTCCCAGACTCAAAGTTAGCAGGCCAACCCTCGGGTTTAAGGGCAGGCGATACCATCGACACCGTCGCGCTCCCGTGATCGGCGATAAATACACGACGCACACGGTTAAACTCTCGGCCCAGCGCTATGTGAATCTGGCGGGTAAACCAAATACGCCGCTCGCAGGCAGAATCGCAGGCCGGGCCTGCATTCGCCACCACTAAAGTCCAGCGTGGCTCCAGATCGGTCCAGCGAAACGGGCGGCCCGCATCATCGGCAAAGACCACCGACTGCAGTTCGCGAGGGGGGGCAACTAATGTCCCATTGTTAGCGGTGCCTATAGCACCAACGAGATTTAGATCGCCCTCGACCACAAAATACCAGAGCCATGACGCCGCCAGCATCATGGTCAGCGGGATACCAGCAATGAGCAATAAAACGGCGCGACCCTGCCCCCGGCTTTCAAACTGTGACGACATACTGTTTCCTCAGAGTTGCGAGCGGGGCTTACCACCACGTATTAGGCTCAGCACGTTTGAGCTACGTACAATAAAGGCGAGCAGTAAGACCCCCGCCATGGTAAACCATTGGACCGCGTATCCGGTGTGCTTCGCCGGGGATTGATTCACAACCGTCCAATTCGCAGAAAACGCTGTTGGATCTTCAGGGGCAACGCGCACCAAGATCGGTAACACCGGCTCACCAAACAGCTGCGACAACGGCGACGCAAAGTTTGACGCGTTATAATCTTGTACCACCCCAGGCAATTCAGCGGGTGCGGTTTGTGCCTCCAGTAGATAGGCGGAACTCGTTGGAATATAAACTCTTCCGGCAAGCCGAACTTCGCCAGATAGTAGGTTAGGCTCCGGTATACTTCGACGGGCCGAATCACCGCTTATCCAACCGAGATTTACTGGCACACGCCCCTCATCGGTTGCTATCAAAACAACGACCTCATAACCAAAGCGACCATTATTAATCCGGTTATCGACTAGCAGATATTGTGTTGGATTCAGTTGCCCAACAACCGAAACCTTGCGGTCAGCAAGGGCGACCCACTCAAACTCCGACCCGCCGTGCTGTCTCAAAGGCTGAAACAGCTGATTATGGGAGAGTGTTACCATATCGAGTCGTTCCGCGTTGCGGAGCGCCAGTACACGCTTTTCTTCGGCGCGGTCTAATTGCCAGAACCCCAAATAAAGCAATCCGGGAAACAGCAGCAGCGTAAACACTGTTAACCGCCATTCGAACAAAAGCTCCAATGGTCCCAAAACTATTTGATGTAAGCGAGCGGTCACTACCGTTCAATACCCCGAGGATGCTACGGTGCTTAAAACATTAATCATTTTACTGATGGTGGCGTTGGTCATTAGTCTGGGTTCCGGACTGTATTTTCTAATGATAGACCAAGGCAATCTTGAGAAAAAACGCTTGTTCACCTCACTGGGCATACGCTTGGGATTGGCGACAGCCCTCATCGTCACCATTATATTTGGCGTCGCCACCGGACAATTGGGTAATAAAAACCCCTGGGACGCCGGGACGATTGAGCGAGATGAACAGCAAATCGAGCGTTAAACCCGCACGAATTGTGTCAGGCCTACCGCTCAGAAGTGAGCGTCGCGCTCCTACAGGATGTAGACGAACAAGAAAAGAAACACCCAAACAACGTCAACGAAGTGCCAATACCAGCTAGAGGCTTCAAAACCAAAATGGTCAGAGGCCGTAAAATGATGCCCCCTGACCGAGCGAATTAGCTGAATTAACAGCATGGTCATGCCCATGAAAACGTGGAAACCATGGAAACCCGTCAACATGAAGAACGTGGAGCCGTAAATGCCGGAGTTCAACGTGAGGCCGAAAAGTGCATAGGCTTCGTAATATTCTGCAGCCTGCAACCCAACAAAGATAATGCCGAGTGCAACCGTAATACCCAACCAAAGATTGAACTTGCTGCGTTGATCTTTTAACAGTGCGGTGTGCGCAATGTGCACAGTGAAGCTAGATGACAGCAAAATGATTGTGTTCCACATCGGCAGCCATTGATACCAATGGTGAGCGTCAGCAAAGCTCATGCTGCGATCCTGAGTGAGGAATGCGCCGTTGTTAGCAATTGGTTGAACGTCGGAACCGCCCACGGCTTCTTGAGGCGTTATCGTTGGTGGCCAAGAAAATTCAAAGCCAGGCCAAAGTAGGCCGTTCATACGTCCGCCATCACCTTCCCCCGCAAGCCAAGGGCCCGCGAGTTGACGCACATAAAAAAGTGTCCCGAAAAAAGCAAGAAAGAACATCACTTCAGAGAAAATAAACCAAAACATTCCCAGCACGTAGCTGTGGTTCAACTGAGCACTATTCATGCCCTGCATGTTTTCTCGAATTGTGGTGCGAAACCAACTCGCCAGGGTCAAAATAAAGAACACCAGCCCCGCAGCCAGAACCCATTTGGCATTTCCTGACTCGTGGGTTTCTCCGAAAGTCATGTCATTGAGAAGTAAGCCAGCCCCAAAAACGGTAAGTATCAATCCTACCGTCGCACGAACAGCCAAACTCGAGCTATCGGGCACATGATATTTCTCGTACCCGGCGGGTGCATGTTCAGTAGCGGCCATGTTTGTTCTCCATCGTTCCGGTCACTTCGAGTGAGTCGGATTTAGCGGGCGGCGATCGTACTGCCGGCCATTGTTGTGACATCAAAGAGTGTGTAAGACAACGTAATCGTCCGGATGTCCTTTGGAAGATCCTGATCGACGACAAACTGCAGCGGCATTTCAGTAGATGCCAGCCCTTCGAGAGGTTGCTGATTAAAACAAAAACACTCGGTTTTGTGAAAATATCCTGCTGCACGGGACGGCGTTACGCTAGGTATTGCCTGAGCAATCATAGGTAAACTGGTCGGGTTTGCAGCATAGAAGATGGTGTCTGTTGCGGCGCCGGGGTGCACCGTGAGCTGTGTTACCTGGGGTCTAAACTCCCAAGGCATACCGTCGTTGTTGGTGGCTATAAATTGAATCTTCACCTCACGACTCGTATCAACGACAGCAGGAACCGCGGTATAAGCAACGCCTGAGGTCTTTCCGTTGATGCCCAAAGCATCACACAGCACATCGTACAGTGGCACCATAACTACAAAGACGAAAGCAAACATAGCGCAGGCCACCGCCGCCAACTTTATCGCGGTGTCTGCGCCAGGATTTCGACTCAGTCTAAGCACCTATGCAATCCCGATTAGCCGTGTGCCGGCGTAGCTTCGATTTTCGGAGGCACTTCGAAGGTATGGTAGGGCGCGGGCGTTGGCAACGTCCACTCAAGTCCCTCAGCACCATCCCAGACCTGCTCATCAGAGACCTTTTCCCCCGATACAATCGTCGCAATGACGTTGTAAAGGAACATGATTTGGCTGGCCCCGTACACAAACGCGCCAATCGAAGACATCATATTGAAGTCGGCAAACTGGAGGGCGTAATCTGGTACGCGGCGAGGCATGCCGGCCAATCCTACAAAGTGCTGCGGGAAAAAGGTGACGTTGAATCCAACAAAGCTGATCCAGAAGTGCACCTTACCCATCGTCTCGTTGTACATGCGGCCGGTCCACTTGGGCAACCAGAAGTACACCGCTGAGGTCATGGAAAAGACCGCTCCGGCCACCATGACGTAATGGAAGTGTGCCACTACGAAATACGTGTCGTGGTACTGGAAGTCAGCAGGCGCAATAGACAGCATCAGCCCGGTAAATCCGCCAATAGTAAACAGCACTAAAAAGCCGATCGAGAAGAGCATGGGCGTCTCAAAAGACAAGGATCCACGCCACATGGTGCTCACCCAGTTGAACACCTTGACCCCTGTGGGCACGGCAATCAACATCGTGGCGTACATAAAGAACAGCTCGCCAGCGACCGGCATACCCACGGTATACATGTGGTGCGCCCAAACGACGAACGATAAAATCGCGATCGCTGCCGTGGCGTACACCATTGACGCATAGCCGAACAGCGGCTTTCGAGAAAAAGCGGGTATCACCTGAGAAACCACACCGAATGCAGGCAGGATAATAATGTAGACCTCGGGGTGCCCAAAGAACCAGAAGATGTGCTGAAACAGCACCGGATCACCACCGCCGGCAGCAGAAAAGAAGCTGGTGCCAAAGTGAATGTCCATTAGCATCATGGTGACCGCGCCGGCTAATACTGGCATCACTGCCACCAAGAGAAACGCCGTAATAAACCATGTCCAAACGAACAGCGGCATCTTCATGTAAGTCATGCCGGGCGCACGCATGTTCATAATCGTCGCAATAATGTTAATGGACCCCATAATTGATGAGATACCAAGAACATGAATTGCGAAAATAAAGAAGGTGACTGAGGGCGCTGCGTAAGTGGTCGACAGTGGCGCATAAAACGTCCAACCAAAAGCCGGTGCACCCCCTTCCATAAACAGTGTAGAAGCCAACATGAGAAATCCTGGGGGCAAAATCCAGAAGCTCCAGTTGTTCATACGGGGTAGCGCCATATCTGGAGCGCCAATCATCATGGGAATCAGCCAGTTAGCCAGTCCAACAAAGGACGGCATGATGGCCCCGAAGACCATAACCAAACCGTGCAGCGTGGTCATTTGATTGAAAAAGCCAGGCTCTACCAGTTGCATACCGGGCTGAAACAACTCCGCCCGAATAATCATGGCGAAAGTGCCACCCAAAATGAACATCGCAAAGGAGAACCAAAGGTACATCGTGCCGATGTCTTTGTGGTTAGTGGTAAACAGCCAACGTGATAAGCCCTTGGCCGGACCGTGATGATGATCGCCCATCGTTATATCTCCCCTTAACCTTGCTTGTGTTGCGCGACGTCGGATGGCTGCACCACGTCACCTGTATTATTGCCAAACGCGTTACGCTGATAAGTGATGACTGCCGCCATCTCGACATCGGTGAGCTGCTCGCCAAACGCCTGCATGGCCGTGCCAGCAACCCCTTTGATACCCACATCGAGGTGCACGCCTAGGTCGCCCATGGCAATCGCACTGCCAGAAATCGCTTTACCGACTCCGCCTTCACCTTGACCACCGTGACACGCCAGGCACTGTGTTTTGTAAACCGACTCACCCTCTGTCATCAATGCGTCTAGACTCAAATCAACCGAAGATGCTGCAATCTGAGCGTCTTTGTCTGCGCGCTTGGCTGACATCCAGCCTTGAAATTCATCCTGGCTGACAGCATGGACAACAATCGGCATAAACCCATGGTAAGAACCACACAGCTCGGTACATTGACCCCGGTAAATGCCTTCTTGATCGACCTTAGACCAGGCTTCGTTGATAAATCCTGGAATCGCATCGCGCTTGACCGCAATCTCAGGCACCCACCAGGAATGAATAACGTCATTGGCGGTGATGAGGAAGCGAACCTTAGTGTCCACAGGAATCACCAAAGGCTCGTCGACTTCAAGCAGATAATGCTCGCCCTTCGCCTCTGAATTGTAAATTTCCTCTTGAGGCGTAGCGAGGTTGGAGAAAAATGAAACATTCTCGCCCTCGGCATTAAGATACTCATATCGCCACTTCCATTGATGGCCGGTGACCAGGATATCGAGCTCAGCATCATCGTTGTCGTAGACCTCTAAGAGTGTTGAGGTCGCCGGGACCGCCATGCCAATCAATATCAAAAAGGGCACCACGGTCCATGCAATTTCAACCTTAGTGCTTTCGTGAAACTGAGAAGCTACATACCCTTTGGATTTTCGGTGATACACGATGGAATACAGCATCACCCCAAACACACCGATCCCGATCACAATACAAATGATCATGATCAACATGTGAAGGTCATAAATTTCAGCGCCCACTCTGGTCACACCAGGGGACATGTTCACCTGGTTTTGGGCCAGAGCCGCAATGGGTAGAGCTGAAAGTGTAGCTCCAGCAGTCATTAAGCTTTTCTTGATCGACATTACAGCCTCTCCACGGTGACGCAGGGGCCTGCGCCTAAAGTGTTTTCCGATCGCGCACCGCTGCCACCACGCTATGTGTGGGCTGCTTAAAACGATCAGTGTTCCCCCAAATCTAAACAGACACCCCACGTAATGCTGGGGCCGTCTCGCTGTGGCCGATTGTCATGCTATGACCAAAGCGCCGCGAATTATAAACCAATGATGCAATAAACACAGCGTAAGCGGTGTTTTTCACTAACATTCCAGCATGTGGTGTTTAGTACGGCCTTACCGTGGCTTATATTGTGTACCGCCACAGCATTTACCACTATATCTTGATTGCAGAATTTACCTCGGCCGTCGCCTTAGTGACCACTAGTCCTAGGACTCGTCGTTAGGGTCTATGAGGCGCACAACATCAGCAGGAGTTTCGACGCGCCGTGCGGCGGGTCGAGACACCCGTGTCGATAGGGGTTGTGGTGTGTCACCCGGTCGCTCATCAGAAAAACCGCAGTCTATGCACGCCCTTGTCACGCCATCACCACTGACTACAATTCGGTCCATGACGCCGCAGCGGGGACAGACGGCGCCAGCAATAAAACGCCTAGGCTGGGGGTTTTCCTTTTCAGTCATGGCTAAAGTTTCCGATATTAATGTCTAATAGAGCTCAGATTCGCCCTACATTCTAAAAGACTGACGAGGTATTCAACATGCGAACGGTTTCTTACCGAGCAGAAGACAATATCAGAAATTGGCGTGGAACCCAGCCACGCATTGGCGCGCGGGTTATGGTCGACCCAAGTGCCGTCGTTCTTGGCGACATTACCTTGGGCGACGATGTCAGTATTTGGGGAAATTGCTCAATACGCGCTGACATGCACCAGATCAGCATCGGTGACAACACGAATATTCAAGATAACTCGGTGCTCCACATAACCCATGCCGGAGACTTCAACCCCAACGGATACCCTCTAATCATTGGTGAGCAGGTGACCGTAGGACACCGCGCGGTACTCCATGGCTGCACCCTTGGGAACCGCGTGTTAGTGGGCATGGGGGCGATCATCATGGACGGCGTCGTTGTTGAGGATGAAACAATGATTGCCGGAGGTGCCCTTGTCACCCCCGGTAAACAGTTGCAAAGCGGTTGGCTCTATGGGGGCAGCCCTGCGAAGCCTATGCGAAAAATAACGGACCGAGAACGCAGCTTTCTAACCTACAGCGCCGAAAACTACACCCGACTCAAGCAGCAGTACCTCGACGATACGGTGTCCGTTTAACTATTTAGCCATTAGCCGGCCATCAGCCCGTGGCGCAACCCACTAATCACCGCCTTGGTATCGGGGCGCTGCCCTCGCCAAAGATAGTAGCTTTCAGCCGCCTGCTCGACCAACATACCCAAGCCGTCAGAGATCGCCCAAGCCGCCTGTGCCGCTGACCAGCGCATGAAGGCCGTAGGCTCGGCGGCATAAACGAGATCATAACAACAGCATTTGGGCGCCAACTGAATATCCGGCAAGTCAGGCATTTTATCGTCTAAGCTGGCGCTGGTGCCGTTAATCACTAGATCAAAAACACCTCCCGCTGCGGCCTCAAGACCACCGGCCGTTATGGTGACTTCAGTGCTGGAAAATCTGTGAGCCAATTCTTCAGCCCGCTCCGCCGTGCGATTTACAATCGTCAGTGACCCGAGTCGCTCACTCAACAACGGATGAACAATGCCCCTCACCGCTCCGCCGGCACCAATAATTAGCGTTCGACGGCCCTGCAACTGCCAACCAAGGTTTGCCACCATATCCCGAACCATGCCAACCCCGTCGGTATTGGCAGCATGCAAGCCACCCTCAGGTTGAGGGACTAAACAATTAGACGCGCCGGCTAACTGCGCGGCGGTGCTGGCAGAATCGGCCAGTGCAAAGGCGCGCTCTTTGAAAGGAACGGTGATATTAAGGCCGCGTCCACCGCGTTGAAAAAATCCACGTACCTTCTCTTCAAACTGTTCGTGTTCGATACGCACAGCACGATAGCTCAAAGACTCCTCAAGCTGCATAGCAAAGGCTTGATGAATAGCCGGAGACTTTGAATGTTTAATCGGATTGCCGTAAACCGCGTAGTTAGCTTGAGGGGTATTCAAGAAGGCGCTCCATCTTTCACGGCAGACAGCCAATCCCGGGGCACCAAAAAATAATCCGTCAAATCGGCTTCAGGACTACCAGGCTCAGCCTTATGCCCATACTCCCACCGCACCAGTGGCGGCAAAGACATCAAAATAGACTCTGTCCGACCGTTAGATTGCAACCCAAATAATGTCCCACGATCGTAAACCAGGTTGAATTCAACGTAACGGCCGCGGCGGTATAGCTGCCACTGGCGCTCACGCTCCCCCCAGGATTCATCCTTTCTACGCTCGACAATGGGCACATAACCCTCAAGAAAGTGATCGCCTACATTGCGCAGAAAAGAAAAGGTCTTATCAAAGCCCCATTCGTTGAGATCGTCGAAAAAAAGCCCACCGACACCCCGGGGCTCGTTGCGATGTTTCAAATGAAAATACTCATCACACCACGCCTTATACTTTGAATAAACCTCCGGCCCAAAGGGCTTACAAGCCGCAGCCGCCGTTTGGTGCCAATGAACCGCGTCATCAAAAAAACCATAATACGGGGTCAGGTCAAAGCCGCCGCCCATCCACCAAATCGGTTCTTTTCCTGGCTGTTCCGCCACAAACAAGCGAACGTTGGCATGGGCGGTCGGCACGTAGGGGTTGTTCGGGTGAATGACCAAGGAGACCCCCATCGCCTGAAAACTACGTCCGGCTAATTGCGGTCGAACCGCTGTGGCTGAGCCGGGCAAACTTTCCCCTCTAACATGAGAAAAATTGACTCCCGCCTTTTCAAAAACTGCGCCCTCAGCGAGCACACGACTCACGCCGCCACCACCCTCAGGGCGGTCCCAAGTTTCTTCCTCGAAGGACCCCGACCCATCAATAGTCGCTAACCGGTCACAAATACTCTTTTGCAGACTTTTCAGATACTGCTCAACCGCGTTGATGTCCATACCTACCCCGTTTGTTATAGCGTGCAAATATCTAACGTTATCGGCGCTCTTAGTACCGACTCAAGCACGCAGAACCTCGCCAGTACCCACTCTTCGTATTGTTGATGGTGCCGCCCTTAAGTTAACGACGCCGGGCGCTCGCACCAAACCCCTGCCAAAATAACGCACCACCTGAAAACTATGACGCGCCGGTTGCGCACCAGCTGGATTTGCTGATGTAGAAACCACGGGCCTGCCCAAGCGATAACTCAGCGAGGCCAAGGCCGGAGCGCTTGTCACACGAACGGCTATTTCGTCGCTTTCACCGGTAATCCAATCGGGGTACAAACCCCGATTGGGCACCAGCCATGTATTGGGCCCAGGCCAACTAAGCTCCAATTCATTGCGCTGTGCAGAGACCAAAGGCTCCAATAGAGGGGCTAACATTGCACTGGATGCTGCCACGACAATGAGGCCCTTTGAAACAGGACGATGCTTCATCGCTAACAACTGCAGCACGGCATCCTCCGAAAACGGGTCGCAGCTTAGACCCCAGACCGCCTCTGCAGGGCACGCAACCACGCCCTCCTGCTCAACCTGCTGGACCACTTCATTCATGCGCTGCGCTGGTAACTTCACGGATGCCTCACCGCTCTCAAACCCGCGGAAGTCTGCTCTACATAACCCTGAAGCTCAAGCTGTGTCACCAGCGTCAATAACTGCCGAGAAGAACACTGAAGGGCTGCGGCCAGGGAAACCAAGTCATGTTCGCCGTCACCTACCAAAGTTAAAAGTTGACGTTTAACCGGATCCAGTGCCGCCAATGGGGCTGTTTCATCAGCATTTGATGGATAAACGGCGGCCTCAGCGGTCAATTCGGCCCACCCCGATAAATGTACCGCAAGGTGTTCAATGACAGCAGCCGGCGTGTCAATAAGCTGCGCACCCTGAGACAAAAGACGCAAGCAGCCGGCACCGCTTTTATGAAACAGTGACCAGGGTGCTGCAAATACTTCTCTACCCTGCTCCACCGCCGCATTAGCCGTAATTAGAGAGCCGCTGGGATGTCCCGCTTCGATAACCAGCGTCGCAAGGCATAGTCCTGACAAAGTTCGGTTACGCCTTGGAAAATGGCCCCGATGGGGAGCTACCCCCGGGCAAAACTCGCTAACCAACGCGCCTTGAGCTGCCACTGCTTCTGCGAGGCGGTAGTGATCACTAGGGTATATCCGATCCATACCTGTCGCCATAACCGCTAGGGTTTGACCACCGCTGCGTAAAGCACCGCGATGAGCCGCGGCATCAATACCATGGGCCAAGCCACTGACCACCAGAAATCCAGCCGCCGCCAACTGATAGCCCATTTGTTCGGCCAATTTCAGGCCATCCCGAGAGGGGCGTCGAGTGCCTACTATGGCAATTGCAGGGCGGCTTAGACAATTGAGATCGCCACTGACAAACAGCCCGAGAGGAGCATCGGAGAGGCCACTCAGTAAGGCCGGATAGGGAGGACAGGCCGTAGATTGTTTGCCCCAGTGAAGTAGGTGACATGCCAATAAAGGTTTAGTCGGCGCAACATGCCGGCTTTTAGATACCCTCAACAAGGCCCCCATCTCCCTCTTATCAAAGGGCGATGTGCCATGGGGCTCCAACAGCTGAGGCGGCGTAAAACCCTGAGCCAGCAGTTTTCGTTTTGAAGTACGGTCTAGCATCTTTGTGGTGAGAAACTCAAACCACAGTTGATCAGCTAACGCATTCCTTGCCAGCAAATAACACATATCGCTCTTCCCTGAGCCTATGTCACGTCCATCATTTTTATAGGTAGTTCTACTCTTGGAATCGCGAGACTCAGGGATTCCTAACTTTATCGCCAACGGCCAGAGGCCGAGTTGCCGTCAACACCAACCCAAAACTGGCCTTTTCATAAACAGCAAATACCATCAGAACACCGGCCCTAACGTCGGGTAATGACACCATCTCTTGCTTAAGGGGATCCTGTACGACCTCGCCGGTTTGGTAAATCGCAAGAACATCGCCAACCATCAGTGCTTCGCGATCACCGCGATTAATCGTAACGATGTTCATAGGGCCAATTTGGGTAACACCAGAACTTACCGCCACCATAAACCCATCTTCGATTTCAACGCCGGGAGACTTGGGCTGAAAAAAGGAATCCATAATGCCCGTCTGTAGGGGAATCAACCGATCGCCTATACGAATTTCTTCCGTCATACGCGTGATTTCGAATTCCTTAACGGCATCAGAAGGAGCCTCCGTTGTGGGAGAGGTCAGTGAGGCACTGCCGATATCTAAAGCCGTAGTACCCAAAACCTCCCGTGTTGTCGGGTCTACAACCGGGTTACCTTGTCGGATAATGCCAAAAACCTGATCCCCGCTGGTCACGGGCCCGCGCACATAGATACGGTCGCCGAGGCCACTGATAATGCGCTGGGCATCCCCGGCTATGACGTAGGGTAAATCTGTAAAAATGTCCGGTTCAAGAATTCGATTATTCCGCAAAAACGGGTCGATCTGGTCCCGAGGAATAGGAGGAATTGCGGTATCGAGGGACTGACTACGGACGTTGGGTGAGAGCTTGAGGCCCCCACGGCTCGACAGCGCCAACCGGGGGCGCCCGCCCTCCCAGCGCAGCGCCAAAACATCTCCCGGGTAGATGCGATGAGGATCATCAAGCTGTGGATTAGTGTCCCACAGTTCAGGCCAGCGCCAAGCTTCCTGCAAATAAACACCACTGATCCCCCACAGCGTATCGCCTTGCTGCACCACGTAATTCAGAGGCACATCATTGTTCAATACTGGGGAGTTTGATGGGGGTGACTGCGCTACCGATATCGCCGAGATAAAAGCTAACGACAAAACCCCTAAAAACTGCAGGCCTGCAAACTTAGATAAGAAGCGTCTTCCCCCTCTTACCAAAGATCGATTCACCATCTGGCTGCCCTCTATGTTTGCTTCTGTGTCTGTTGCGTTCAATGCCATCATCGGCGACCAATAACCCTTATTAAACAAATGCGTAATTTGCTCGCTAGGACGAAAGCCCCTGACTGACGCTATAATGTAAGTCTGATCCGCCGGATAAGCACTGGCAAGCGCAAATGCTGCCATCTTATACCCTTACACACCACTGCAAAGTCACGGCCCATACCATGGCAATACTGTCGATTCTTGAATTTCCAGACCCAAGACTACGTACCGTTGCTGTACCTGTCACACAAGTCGATGCTCGAGTGCAGCGGCTCACCGACGATATGCTAGAGACCATGTACGACGCCCCGGGAATAGGCTTAGCCGCAACTCAAGTTGATGTCCACGAACGGGTTATCGTTATTGATATCTCAGAAAACAGAGACCAGCCACAGATTTTTATTAATCCGGTGGTTGAGGCTCTCGATCAGACTCTCGGTGAATACGATGAAGGGTGCCTCTCAGTGCCTGGCTTTTACGAGACTATCCGACGACCCGAGCGTATTCGTGTCACCGCAATAAATCGTGATGGTGAAGTATTTTCCCATGACCTCGATGGCCTTTTGGCCATCTGCTTGCAACATGAAATCGATCATCTCGAGGGGAAGCTTTTTGTTGACTATCTCTCGCCACTAAAGCGACAGCGCATTCGCGGCAAACTCGAAAAGGCTCAGCGCCAACGTGACTAAAATATGAGCGCCTCTAGGCGGGTAATTTTTGCTGGCACGCCTGAATTTGCTGCGGCCCATCTCGATGCTCTCATCGCTGCGGGCCACGATGTTTGCGCGGTACTAACACAGCCCGATCGCCCCGCAGGTCGAGGTAAACAAGTACAGCCCTCTGCTGTAAAGCGCCTTGCACAGGCTAACGAAGTTCCCGTGCTGCAGCCCGCTTCGCTACGAACACCAGAAAGCCATGCTTTGTTGGAGGCACTGAATGCCGAGATTATGGTGGTCGTGGCCTACGGACTGATTCTGCCGCAATCGATTCTCAATATCCCTGCCAATGGCTGCCTGAATGTTCACGCCTCCCTACTTCCACGCTGGCGTGGCGCCGCACCCATACAACGCGCTATTGAAGCAGGAGACGCCCAAACGGGTATCACCATCATGCAAATGGACGCCGGACTCGATACAGGCGCCATGATTGCTAAAGGCACACTTGACATAACAGCCTCAGAGACCAGCGGCACACTTCATGATCGGCTGACCGATCTGGGGCCCGGGCTGTTACTTGAGGTCCTTGAAGACTTGCCACAGCGCCTGACTCAAGCCACGCCTCAAGAAGACAGCGACGCCATCTATGCCGCTAAAATCACTAAACAAGAAACACAGCTCGATTGGGCGCTCGATGCTGAAGCCCTGTCTCGAAAGATCCGAGCCTTTAACCCCACGTCGGTCTGTTTCAGTTATTTGGGCAATGAACGCCTAAAAATATGGCAGGCCAGTGCGCTGTCATTGCCGCACAAAAGCACGCCTGGGCATATCATCGAATCCGGCCCAGACGGTATTGTCGTTGCCTGCGGCACCGGCGCCCTTAACATTACGGTTGCGCAATTTCCGGGCGCTAAAGCTCTACCCGCCACTGATTTATTGAATGGCCGAAGCCAACAACTCGCCAAAAGCCAGCAGTTTACGCCCTCTGGCAACCCGCCTTGAAAGTCACCTTAACAAGTCGAGCCGTCGCAGCACGAATCCTGGCAGCGGTACATGGCGGAGAATCTCTTGTCAGGGCATTGCCCAAGGGGCTCGAACCCTTGAGCCCTGAAAATCGGCCCCTCGTTCAGGAGCTGGTTTACGGCACCCTGCGAGAATGGCCGCGGCTGGAAGGCATTACCCTTCAACTGCTGCGCAAGCCGCCCCGTGCCAAAGACGCCGATGTGCTCTGCCTCATTCTCACAGGTATTCATCAATTATCAGCCCTTAACGTGCCGTCACATGCTGCTGTTGGTGAAACTGTTGAAGCCGCAAAAAGCCTCGGAAAATCTTGGGCGGCAGGGCTCATCAATGGCTGCCTGCGCAATTACCAGCGACAAAAAGGGGCGCTTGAAGATCAACTCACACCGAGCCAGAGCAACGCATTACCCGAATGGCTTTGGCAAGCAATCTGCGAGCAATGGCCTGATCAGTCAGATGAAATTGCCCGCGCAAGCCGCGAACATCCCCCGATGACGCTTCGAGTTAACCTACTGCGGGGGTCCAGAACAGACTACGTAACGCAAATGCAAAATGCTGACATTCCAGTGACCAGCCACCCGCATATTGCCACCGCATTAACGTTACAAACACCCAGACCCGTGTCGAGTATTCCCGGATTCCTTGAAGGATGGAGCTCTGTTCAGGATGCTTCAGCTCAATTGGCCGCCCAGCTTTTACAGCCACAGAACCAAGAGTCTATTTTCGATGCCTGCGCAGCACCAGGCGGCAAGGCTTGCCATCTGCTCGAGTATGCACCCAAGGCACAGGTACTAGCAGCAGATATCAGTGACCAACGCCTTGAGGGCGTGCAAGAAAACAGTAGTCGCCTGAATTTGCCCTTAGATATAAAAGTAGTGGATGCCACACGGGCAAGCGCAACCTTAGGGCCCAAACAGTTTGACGCTGTCCTTGCAGACGTACCCTGCTCGGCCACTGGCGTCATGCGAAGAAACCCAGACATAAAGATCACCCGCAAAGCCGCAGATATCCAAACTTTTCATCAACAACAGCGAGACATCCTGACAGGCCTGTGGCCTTTGGTGAAGCCGGGTGGGCGCCTGTTGTATGTCACCTGCTCATTGCTAGACGCTGAAAATGATCAAGTCATCGAGGCGGCGCAATCACAGCTGCCCCAGTGTGAGGTTATGCCACTGCCAGGAGACACCCCCGGGGTTATTACGCGCTTTGGTTTGCAAACGCTGCCATCGTTGCAGGGTGGCGATGGGCTGTATTTTTCACTCTTAAAAAAAATGGCAACTCATCCGTGCGCGTAGTTTGCGGTAAAAAACACCATGAAAATCCTGCGCAGGACGTTTAAGGTCATGTCACCTCCCAGAAAGAGGCCAATCAAACTGTGAAGATTATTATTTTAGGTGCCGGACAGGTGGGGGGGACCCTCGCTGAACAGCTAGCCGACGAGCAGAACGAAATAACGGTCGTCGACAGTCAAGCAACCACCCTTCGAGCCCTGCAGGAGCGGCTCGATATTCGTACGGTGCATGGCGATGCCGCTCATCCCTCAACCCTGCTCAATGCGGGTGCGGAAAACGCCGACCTGCTCATTGCGGTCACCAACTCAGACGAAATCAATATGATGGCCTGCCAGGTCGCTTTCACACTTTATCGAACGCCAAAAAAAATCTCTCGCATTCGCAGCTCTGATTATCTCAATAGCGCCCAAGCACTGTTTAAGAGTGGCGCCATACCCGTGGACGTGATTATTGGCCCGGAACAACTCGTCACCAGTAACATCCAACAATTGATTGCCAATCCGGGCTCCCTACAAGTTCTAGATTTTGCCGAAGGTAGAATTCGCCTGGTTGCCGTGCGCGCCATCGAAGGTGGGCCTATTGTAGGTCGGCAGCTACAAGAAATTCGTGACCACATGCCCAACATTGATACACGAGTTGCCGCTATTTTTCGTCATGACGCTCCCCCCATCATTCCGGAAGGACTCACTGTCGTCCAACCCAACGACGAGGTGTTTTTTATTGCGGCGCGAGAAAATATTCGGGCGGTTACGTCGGAGCTCCGCACGATCGACGAGCCCTATCGTCGCGTCATGATTGCAGGAGGAGGTAACATCGGAGCCACTTTGGCAAGCCGCCTTGAACGCAACTACCAAGTGAAAGTTTTGGAGTTGAGCTACGATCGATGCCGCGTTCTCTCTGAGATGCTTGAAGAATCTATTGTGCTCCATGGCAGTGCCAACGAACCGTCCCTACTACTTCAAGAGAATATTGAACAGACGGATGTTTTTTGCGCCCTCACCAACAACGACGAATCCAACATCATGATGTCGATGCTGGCCAAACGCCTGGGCGCGAAAAAAGTCATTACGTTAATTACCAACGCCGCCTATGCCGACCTTGTGGGCGAAGAGATCGATATTGCGATCTCACCACAACAAATCACGATTGGTAGTCTGCTAACCCACATCCGACGCGGTGATATCAGTAATGTGCACTCCTTACGCCGCGGAGCAGCAGAAGCCATTGAATTAATCGCACATGGTGATGCACGCACTTCAAAGGTCATTGGTAAGCGCCTTGATGAGATCGAACTCCCTCAAGGGGTCACTGTTGGGGCTATATTGCGTGGTACCGACGTTGTTATTGCCCACAGCCACAT
The DNA here is from genome assembly GCA_029253085.1 of Luminiphilus sp. Lineage (GTDB taxonomy): Bacteria > Pseudomonadota > Gammaproteobacteria > Pseudomonadales > Halieaceae > Luminiphilus. The sequence continues at coordinate 26,896 of JAQXAF010000043.1, forward strand.
TACGGTGGAACCTGATGACCATGTGATTCTATTCCTGACCGATCAAAATCGAATCGCAGAAGTCGAGCGTTTGTTCGCCCCTGGTTTTGGGTTTTTCTGATGCACCTGCCGGTATCCCTGCGCATCATTGGCGTGCTGCTGATGCTTTTCAGCACCGCGATGTTGCCACCCATGATCTTGGGCCTATTAGATAACGATGGATCAGCCCATGCTTTTGCCATCGCCTTTGGCATAAACTTACTCGCAGGTGTCATCCTCTGGTTACCCGCGCGAAATGCACGCCGAGACCTTCGTATCCGCGACGGCTTTCTCGTCACCGCGCTGTTTTGGATTGTACTTGGCGCCTTTGGTTCGGTGCCCTTTCTTACCAGTGATGCTGTTCCGCTCTCTCTTGCCGATGCGTTATTTGAATCCGTATCTGGCCTCACCACAACCGGTGCAACGGTTATTGCCGGCCTCGATGATTTACCGCGATCGCTGTTGCTGTATCGGCAACAGCTGCAATGGCTAGGAGGAATAGGCATTATTGTTTTAGCCGTTGCGATTCTACCCATGCTGGGCATTGGCGGCATGCAGTTGTACCGAGCCGAAAGTACCGGTCCTGCTAAAGACCGCAAGCTCACCCCCAGAATTACCGGCACGGCCAAGGCCTTATTTGGCATTTATTTAGGACTCACCACAGCATGTGCCGCCGCCTATTGGCTGGCTGGTATGTCATTGTTCGATGCCATCTGCCACGCGTTTTCAACCATAGCTATTGGTGGTTTCTCAACACACGATGCCAGCATGGGATTTTTTCAAAGCGAACTTATTCTTTTAATCTGCACGTTTTTTATGGCGGCGTCTGCCATTAATTTTGGCTTGCACTTTATTGCCTTACAGCGGCGCAGCCTAGAAATTTACCAGCGCGATTCAGAAACACGGTTCTTCAGTAGCGTCATTGGCATAGCCATCGTGATCACTTGCTTAACCTTGCTGGTCACCCAAACGTTGTCACCCAGTGAAAGCCTAATCCACGGTATGTTTCAAACCGTCTCCATTGCCACAACAACGGGATTCACGACACAGGACTTTTCCCTGTGGCCCCACTTCTTACCGGTATTGCTGCTTATCCTGTCCTTTATGGGGGGCTGCGCTGGCTCAACCGGTGGGGGCCTCAAGGCCATGCGACTGCTACTCATCTTTCGCCAAGGCATGCGCGAGCTGAAGCAGCTATTGCACCCTAATGCCATCATTCCGCTGAAATTAGACGCCCGGCGGGTGCAACCATCGGTTGTTAGTGCGGTTTGGAGTTTTTACGCCGTCTACATGGTTTGCATGGTCACTATTATGCTGTTGATGCTCGCCACCGGGCTAGATTTTACCTCAGCATTCTCAGCAACCACCGCCGCGATGAACAACCTTGGACCTGGGCTAGGCAGTGTGGCGGCTAATTACGCCATGGTCAGTGAAATCGGCAAAGTGATTCTTTGTGGCGCGATGCTTTTGGGAAGACTCGAAGTTTTTACCCTGTTGGTGCTATTCACACCCGCTTTCTGGCGGCCCTAATGAAAGCTCACTTCATTCCACGGGCCGATTTTATAACCTCGTAAGCTGTCGATATTTCCTGAGACCGAGCGGTGCCCAGCTTAACCATTTCATCTGGCACGCCCTTCGCAATTAATTTGTCCGGATGGTTTTCACTCATCAAGCGACGATAACTCTTCTTAATGACCTCGTTGGAGTCAGAGGCACTGACCCCCAAGGCCTGGTAAGCATCGTTTATACGATCACGAGGTGCCGGGGCTCCCGTGCTATAGCCACCTCCGCCACCGGTGTGAAAGCGCGACTGTGCGACCAGCATCGCCACCACCCGATCGACAGCTTGTGTCGGCATACCGAGCAAACTAGCAATATGGTGTAAGGCCGCTCGCTCGGGTTCAGCCAGCTCGCCGTCGGCAAGAGCCATGCTAGCGAGAAAGGCAAATAGCGTTTGTTGAACTTGTCGCCGTTGTCCAACCCTTGCCGCAAAGGCCGTAACCGTCGCGCCCGGATCAAATCCCGGCTCAGCGCCTTCACGAAAGTGCTGTATTGCAGAGCTTCTTTGCGTGGGATTGAGCCGCAGCTGCCGAAACATCGCTTCAGCCTGTGCGATCTCTGCCTCACTGACCCGACCATCGGACTTGGCAACATAACCTAATAAGGTAAATGTCGTATCGAAAAACTGCTTCTGACTGCGAGCAAGATTATCGGGGCTAGCGGCTTGAAGCGCCTGCCAAAGCCCTCGGTCAAAAGCGTGCCCAATAGCAACACCGAAAAGTAAACCCACAATACCGAGGGTAAAAAAGCCAATCAGGCCGGCGACAAGCTTTCCCATAATCTTGTTCAAAGATACTGCTCCGGTTTAATCTCAAATCGTGCCCGAGGAACTTTTAAATTTTTATAGTGGTCAATGCCATTATCGGGGCGACAACGAAATCGTTTGTAGGACCATTGGTATTGCTCGTCATAACCGTTCATTAAATCAGCCACGGCGTCATTCATAGCCGTTAGCGCAGCCATCTCATCGTCTCCGTAGATCTCAGCTGGCGCCGCTTTGTAGAGCACTTTAAAACCATCGGCTGTCCTCAAAGCCACGCCCATAAAAGCCTTGGCTTTGGAGCGCTTAATAAGGTTACAACCCAAGCTGGCAGTGCCGCAGTCTACCCCCATAAAAGGGACGTTGAGTCCTCCCGAAGCCGCAGCGGGAACTTGATCAGGAAGAATGCCTGAAATACCACCCTGCCGCACGCAGCGCACCAAGGTTGCCAGGCCCCGGGCATCTGTTGGAACAAGCTGTCCACCACTACGTTCCCGAGCGCTTTTAATTAAGTCGCCTATTCCCGCAATTTTGGGTGGCTCAAATAAAGCCACCGTATTGCCCAAGGTTGCGAGATGAAGTCCGAGAACCTCCCAGTTACCAAGGTGAGGACCCAAAACGATTACGCCGCTGCCCGATGCCAATGCCGCTTGAACAGATTCTGCGCCATCACTACTTTCTATCAGTGCCGAGGTGTGAGCCCAAGGGGCTTGCCAGACGTGCCCCATCTCTCCGGCCAAGGCCCCGGTTTCTCGTAAAATTTTTCGCACCAACATGTTTTGGGTCGCTGAACTTAACTCCGGATAAGCAAGAGCGACATTGCGCTCGGTCACCCGACGGCTCCGTCCATCCCAGTGGTAAACAACGCCACCTAACCCGCGTCCCATTGCTCGCACCCAGGTGATCGGCAGCCAATAACTCAGGCTTAGTACCCACCTTAAGAAGAGGGTGACCCACTGATTACGGAAAGCTTGTGCATTAAATGAAAACAAAAAATCGCTGCTCGAAAATATCAGTGCTTATTATGCCCTTCCTATCACGGGTATAATCAAGGGCTGACACATTTATCGGACCTCACAGTGATTCCCGAGACCTTTCAAGAACTCATTCTGCGATTGCAAACTTTCTGGGGCGGCCATGGCTGCGTAGTCCTACAGCCGTTAGATATGGAGGTTGGAGCGGGAACATTCCACCCGGCCACCTTTTTGCGCGCTATTGGCCCTGAAAATTGGAATGCAGCCTATGTGCAGCCCAGTAGAAGACCCGCCGACGGTCGCTATGGCGAAAACCCCAATAGATTACAGCATTACTACCAGTTTCAAGTTGTGATGAAACCCAGCCCCAGTAACTTTCAGGACTTGTACTTAGCAAGCCTTCGCGAGCTGGGACTGGATACCTTGCAACACGACGTGCGGTTTGTGGAAGACAATTGGGAATCCCCTACCCTAGGTGCTTGGGGTCTAGGTTGGGAAGTGTGGCTTAATGGCATGGAGGTTTCACAGTTCACCTATTTTCAGCAGGCTGGGGGCCTCGAATGCTTCCCTGTAACCGGGGAAATTACCTACGGTCTCGAGCGCATTGCGATGTACCTTCAAGATGTCGACTCTGTGTATGACCTCGTCTGGGCAAAAACGCCTGCAGGTCCGGTGACCTATGGCGATGTTTTTCATCAAAATGAAGTGGAAATGTCGACCTACAATTTTCAGGAAGCCGACACAGAGGCTCTGTTCAAAACTTTTGACTTCTGCGAGCACGAAGCCACACGGCTGGTCGAATGTAAGCTACCTTTGCCCGCCTACGAGCACGTTATGAAAGCTTCTCACGCCTTCAACTTGTTAGATGCCCGGCATGCTATCGGAGTGACAGAGCGCCAACGGTACATCCTCAGGGTTAGAAGTTTAGCTAAGGCGGCCGCTCAAAGTTATTTTGAGTCTCGAGCAGCCCTAGGCTTCCCTCAAGCCGACCCCGACCTTCGCGAACGCGCCCTAGGGGATCAATCATGACCCAGACAAGCGCAGATCTATTATTTGAGTTGGGTACCGAAGAACTTCCTGCTGGTCCCCTTTCAACCATGGCCGCTGCACTGGGAAGTAGCATTTTAGAGGGTCTAGCCCACCATGGGCTTACGTATGCCAGCAGCAAAATCTTCGCCACACCACGCCGATTGGCTGTGTTGGTTAAGGGCATGAGTCTCGAGGCCCCTGACAAAACAGTCGAAGCGCTAGGTCCTCCGGTTACTGCAGCCCGGGATAAACAGGGTGACTGGACTCCTGCTGCTTTGGGGTTTGCCAAGAAGCAGGGCGTCGACGTGACCGACTTAACGGTCATTAACACCAGTAAAGGAGACCGTTTAGGATTATGCCGCACTGAAAGGGGTGCTCGAGCTGCCACGGTCTTACCGGAGGTCTTAGCAAACGCCGTCGCTCGCATTCCAGTAACGAAACGTATGCGTTGGGGACGGGAACGCCACGAGTTTCTGCGGCCTGTTCAGTGGGTAGTAGCACTGTTGGACAAACAGGTTATTGATGTTGTTGTTATGGGCATAAATTCAGGTCGTCATACTCTGGGACATAGGTTTCACCACCCAGAAGCCATTTCCTTGGAAAGCCCTGCAACCTATGAAGAGACGCTATTGGCTGCTAACGTGCTCGCCGATTTTGGTCAGCGCCGTGAACGTATAAGGTCTCAGGTAATAGCGATTGCCGAAGGCCTTAAGGCCAATGCAGTGATTGATGATGCCTTGCTTGACGAGGTTACCGGGTTAGTAGAGTGGCCTGTCGCGCTACAGGGAAGTTTTGATCCTGCTTTTTTGGAGGTTCCAGCTGGCGCGGTTATCTCCTCGATGAAAGAACACCAAAAATACTTTCATCTCGTGTCAGACGAGGGTCAGCTATTACCGCTATTCATTACGATAGCCAACATCGAAAGCCATCATCCTGCTTCTGTGGTGGCCGGCAACGAAAGGGTCATTCGACCCAGGCTCAGTGATGCTGCGTTCTTCTTTGAAACAGATAAAACAACGCCTTTGGCAGATCGGTCCTCCCGACTCGAGGGCATTGTGTTTCAACAGAAGCTCGGCAGTGTAGCGGACAAAACCCGGCGCATCGTCGCTTTAAGTGGCTGGATAGCTGACGCCTTGGGTGCTGACAGTAGCGTAACCCAAAGGGCCGCCACTCTGGCCAAGTGTGACTTGGTGACCGATCTTGTCCTCGAGTTTCCCGACCTTCAGGGAATAGCGGGCGCTCACTACGCTCGGCACGATTGCGAATTAGAGGCCGTTGCTGCCGCAGTTGAAGAGCACTACTGGCCACGTTTTTCGGGAGACCAGCTACCCAACAGCCCAGAAGCTTCGGCAGTGGCTCTGGCAGATCGTTTGGATACCCTTGTGGGTATTTTTGGTATCGGCCAAGCGCCCACAGGATCTAAAGACCCCTTTGCATTGAGACGCGGTGCGCTGGCCGTTATACGACTACTGGTCAACTTGGATACCCCGCTAACCCTATCGGACCTCGCCGAGCGAGCGGCTCGAGAATATCCTAACAACCTCTTGGCTCCCGATACCGCCTCAGCAGTGACCGAATATACTTTGGAACGGTTTAGGTCTTGGTACGATGATAAAAATATCGCCGTTGAAGTGTTGAGGGCGGTGCTGGCTACCGGTATTACCGGGCCTGCAGAAGTCGACCGAAGGGTAGCAGCCCTGAACGCTTTTGCAGGGACCGATGCATCGATTGCATTGGCTGCGGCAAATAAACGTGTCGCAAATATTTTAAGTAAATCTGGCGAAACGCGCGCAGGGAAACCCATGCCCGACCTGTTTAATGAACCGGCAGAAAACCAACTTTACGAAAGTTTAGAGGGATTAAAAGCCGTGGTCGCTGACAAAATATCAGAGGGAGACTACGCTGCTGCGCTATCGGAACTAGCATCCCTACAAGCCCCGGTTGATGCTTTTTTCGAAAATGTCATGGTTAATGCCGATGACCCTGCCATCCGAGACAACCGGCACGAACTGCTAGCGGCGCTTAGAAACGCTTTTACAGGTATTGCTGACTTCGCGCTTTTGGGTGGGGGAAGTCAGTAGACAAAGCCCCTATCAGTCTAGAAGATAGCTAAGGGTACAATGTTGCCCTGACTGTTAGTATCGGTGTATTCGGTAGAGAGTGTGTGCGAGGTGATCGGATTATGGGTTCATCGGAAGAAACTGTGATTTCTTTATTTACCTTTCCGCCCACCTTTGGACTGCGCAATGTCAGCCCCTTTTGCCTCCGCGTTGAAATGGCGTTAACGCACCTCGATATTCCCTTTGAAATCGTCCTAGAGAGCAATCCTGCCAAAGGCCCTAAAAACAAGCTGCCTTTTATCATTAGCAATAATGAAATTATTGACGATTCTGAACTTATTTACTTACACCTTGATCAGCTGACTGATGGACAGTTATTTGAGGGGCTTAGCCCTACTGATTATGGGATCGGATGTGCCTTTACCCGCCTGGTCGATGATCACCTGTACTGGCTGATCGTAGCGAGCCGATGGCTAGACGACGACTGGTTTCCCAATGTGTACAAAGGGTTCTTTGGTGCGTTTCCACCGGTTGTACGCGACTTAATCAGCGCCTTGGCGAGACGACAAATGCGCAAAACCTTGGACCTGCAGGGCTTGGGTAGACACAGCTTGAATCAGCAAAAAGCGTTTGCCAGACGAGATCTGCAGGCACTCGCTAACGTATTGACGGATTCCCGGTACATTGTGGGCAACAAACTTTCGGTGTTTGATTTCTCAATCACCAGCATGCTGAGCGGGTTGCTAGACAATGTGCCTGGTACTTGGGTGACTGCAATAGGCCAGGAGTTTCCTGAACTACAGCATTACGCCGACAGGATACAGGCCGAGGTTGGTGTTTACGGACGCACAAAGCCTTAATGGGTATTAAAAATCGGCGCCTTTGGGCCCGAGACCGTAACTCGGCTCGACACCCACCCCGTCTTTACTCGTTAAAAATCGAGATTTTCCACAGCCAGTGCGTTTTCTTCAATGAACTCACGTCGGGGCTCAACATCGTCGCCCATAAGGGTAGTAAACATTTGATCGGCTAAAATGGCGTCCTCGATGGTCACTTTCAACATTCGGCGAACGTCTGGGTCCATCGTAGTTTCCCATAACTGCCCAGGGTTCATTTCTCCCAATCCCTTGTAGCGCTGTACCGAAGTCCCTTTGCGAGCCTCGTGAAGGAGCCAGTTCAAACCGGCCGCAAACTCCTGCGTGTGGAGCTCCTTCTCACCGCGCTTGAAGTAACCACTGACTTCGATTAAGCCCCTGATGTTATTGCTGCATTCAACCAGCGTTGCATAATCTTTACTCGCAAAAAATGAGCGTCCCAAAATGATCTCTGTCGCAATACTGTGGGATATCTGTGTCACAACAGGATACCAATGCCCGCGCTCTGGATCTTGACGGAGCTCCGCGGAGAAGTTTTGAGCCTTGTCACTCACTGTTAGTAAGCGCTCACTTAGCTCATCACAAAAGGATTGCATTGTCGACTGGTCGCTCATTGCGTCAGCGTTCAGGGGTGCAATGAAAGGTAACTGCCACAGTACCGTGGGTGCATAAACCCTGCACAACCTGTTGATTACCCCTTCCGCAGCTCGATAGGTCGTTACCAAAGACTCGAGACCCTCCCCGGCAATAGGGGGTGCGTCTTGGTTCACATATAACGCAGCGCCCTCTAGCGCGTTCTGCGTTAAATAGTCGTCAAACGCTGCCTCATCTTTCAGGTACTGGCTTTGTTTGCCTCGAGTCAGTTTGTAAAGTGGTGGCTGCGCAATATAAACGTGACCACGATCTATCAGTTCACGCATTTGCCGGAAAAAGAACGTCAGCAATAAAGTCCTAATATGAGATCCGTCGACGTCGGCGTCGGTCATAATAATAATGCTGTGATAACGGAGCTTGTCGGGGTTAAATTCTTCCTTGCCAATACCACAGCCTAGAGCCGTAACAATATTTCCGATCTCTGCAGACCCCAACATTTTGTCAAACCGGGCCCGCTCGACATTGAGAATTTTACCTTTTAACGGAAGAATAGCCTGAAACTTACGGTTTCTTCCCTGTTTGGCAGACCCTCCCGCAGAATCGCCCTCTACAAGGTAAACCTCGCAAAGCGCTGGATCGCGCTCTTGGCAGTCGGCGAGCTTACCCGGCAATCCAGCAATATCTAAAGCACCTTTTCGGCGAGTCATATCCCTAGCTTTGCGCGCTGCCTCACGGGCACGGGCAGCATCAATCATCTTGCCCACGACCAGCTTAGCGTCTTGAGGGTTTTCCATGAGGTATTCACCAAAAAGCTTTCCCATGGACTGCTCAACCGCCGGTTTCACCTCACTCGAAACTAACTTATCTTTAGTTTGTGATGAAAACTTGGGGTCGGGTACCTTTACCGACACAATCGCCGTTAACCCCTCGCGAGCATCATCTCCTGTCGTGTTAACTTTTGCCTTCTTCGCCAGGGCCTCTTTTTCAATATAACTATTAAGCGTGCGGGTTAGCGCCGCCCTAAACCCGGCGAGGTGAGTACCTCCATCGCGCTGAGGGATATTATTGGTGTAGCAAAGAATATTTTCTTGAAAGCTGTCATTCCACTGCAGTGCAACCTCTACAACCACACCACCCTCTGCGGTAGTTTCGCAGTGAAATATCTTGTTTACTGTGTTCTTGCCTTTGTTAAGGAACTCAACAAAGGCGTTCAGACCGCCATCGTAAGCGTAAGTCTCTGTTCTAGCACTGCGTTCATCTGTCAGCTCGATACAGACGCCACTGTTTAAAAAAGCAAGTTCGCGCAAGCGCTTACCCAAAATATCAAAGTGAAATTCAATATTGGTGAAGGTTTCAGCAGACGGTTTAAAACGAACTGAGGTTCCAGTGGTTTCAGTCTCACCAACGATCGCCAGAGGCGCAACAGGCACCCCGTGTCGATAAACCTGTTCATGTAACTCGCCCTGCCGTCGAATAGTCAGTTGCAAATGCTCAGACAGCGCATTAACAACTGAGACACCAACACCGTGCAAACCGCCTGACACCTTGTATGTATTATCATCGAACTTCCCGCCCGCATGGAGGACCGTCATAATAACTTCTGCAGCGGAAACGCCCTCTTCATGCATTTCAGTCGGAATACCACGACCATCATCTCCCACACTGACAGACTCATCGGGGTGAATAACCACGCTAATCTTACTGCAATGACCCGCAAGGGCCTCATCAATTGAGTTATCGACCAACTCAAACACCATGTGGTGGAGGCCGGTGCCATCATCAGTGTCACCGATATACATACCAGGGCGCTTGCGAACAGCATCTAACCCTTTGAGCACTTTAATGCTATCTGAGTCGTAATTACCGCTGCCCTGTGTCGAATTATCTGTCATTATCTATTCCGTTTTTCGCGTTTTTATAGCGCTTTTGTGCCGTCAGCCTTATTGACCACCTTCGACACACACCCTTGTTCCACGTGGAACACAGAAGCGACGTCATGCATCCATGACCGCTCCTGTGCTAATTCACTCACCGTGGTCAACACCACTTGAGAGTTTGTTTGTTCTAACATACGGCACACTTGCAAAGCATGGTGATCGTCGAGCTCAGCAGTCAAGTCATCCACCAAGTAAAGCGGCGCGCCACTACCGCTTTCAGCCAAAACCCGACCTTGCGCTAACCTGAGCGCGATAACCGCTAGCTTCAACTGCCCCCTCGAGAACACATCCGCCATTGGTCTCCCCTGCCACTGCAAGCGTACATCTGCGCGATGGGGGCCGACGTGGGTAAACCCTTGTGCAACATCTGACTCAGTGCTTCGGGCCAACCCCGCTTCTAATGAAAGGCTTGCATCCCAGCCAGACCGAAAAACCAACTCCGTATCAGCCAAAGCAGAATTTAGCTCCGCTAAAATACTCCTAAACACCGGCCCTAATCGGGACACCAAGCCAGCACGATAATTCGTTAGGTGTGTCCCAACCCGGGAAAGCTCACTCAACCACGGGTCCTGTCCTCGCATCATACCACGACGCAGCATTGCATTTCGCTGCTTCAGTATCCGTTGATACCGCCGCCAAACCTCAAGAAAACCAAGTTCCACGTGGAACAAAGTCCCATCAACAAGTCGTCGCCTAGACTCAGGGGGACCCGTTATTGTGTCTGTCGAAGACGGGTCGATAATAATCGTCGGCACCTGAGCGGCGAACTCTGCCAAAGAGCTCATGGGCTCTCCGTCTAAGCGCAGCGTCAGATCCCCTGTTTTAGAACGCCTAATACCCAGTGAGCGGGCAGCACCGCGGTACCAAACTCGAGCTTGAACAACGCAATCTTCTCGTCCGTGCTGTATCACCGAGCGAACCGATGAAGAACGAAAAGAGCGACCTGTCGACAGCATCGACAGTGCCTCCACAATACTCGACTTGCCACTACCATTAGGACCGGAGATAAGGTTGATTTCTGGGCCCATCACTAATCTTTGTGCGGATAAGTTGCGCACGCCGTCGATATAAACAGACTCTAACCTGAAGTTGTCGAGGGACTTGTTCACGCCGGTACTGGCACTCAAACGTTGGCTGAGGCCGAGACACTAGAGTCGCATTGGCATAACCACATAAAGCGAATCACCCTCGTCAGCCTCCTCGAGTAAGGCACTACTTGCCGAGTCGGACAAGGACAAACGAATCTGGTCACCGTCGAGCACAGACAGCACATCAAGCAAATAACTCACATTGAACCCAACTTCGAGTTCTTCGCCTTGGTATTCAACAGCAACCACCTCTTCTGCTTGCTCTTGTTCGGGGTTGTTCGCCGTAATATCAAGGGTGTCGGCACTCAGCTTCAACCGAACACCACGATACTTTTCATTCGATAAAATCGCTGTTCTGGTGAACGCCTGGCGCAACTCTAGCCGCTGGCCAATAACGGTTTTATCTGCGGACTTGGGTAGAACACGTTCGTATTCGGGAAACTTACCATCCACCAACTTAGAAGTGAACGTAAATTGCTGATTTGCGGCACGTATATGATTGCTTCCAATCACTAAGCGGATAGACTCATCGGTATCCAATAACCGCGCCAGCTCCAATACACCCTTTCGTGGAATTATAATGGCCGCATCACCCGTGCTCACCGGTTCATTGGCCGTACACAATGCCAAACGGTGCCCGTCAGTGGCAACCATACGCAACCTGCCCGCCTTTAACTCCAGCAACATACCGTTTAGGTAATAACGAACATCCTGCTGCGCCATTGCAAATGCCGTTCGGTCAATAAGCCGCTTAACGACTGATTGGGCCACCTCAAGTGTTTGATCACCGGCACTCTCATCAACCGATGGAAACTCTGTTGCAGGCAGGGTTGATAATGTAAAACGACCGCGGCCTGCCTTCACCATAGCCTTGCCGGAATCAACACTGAATTCTATTTGGGAACTGTCTGGAAGTGACTTGCAAATATCAACCAGTTTGCGGGCTGGAACGGTTATTTCACCGTCAACACCGCCAGCGGCGACTTCAACCCGACCAATCAACTCGACTTCTAAGTCTGTGCCCGTAAGCGACAGCTTTGTACCTTCAAGGCTGAGCAAGATATTGCTCAAGATAGGAAGGGTTTGCCGCCTCTCCACCACCCCTGCGACCAAGTTGAGGGGTTTTATTAAAGCTTCACGGGATATGCTGAACTTCATGGTCAAACTGCTCCAAAAGAAATGCGCCTAAAACACCTCAAGAAAAACCCATCAGGTCGTCAACAAGCGCAGTAAATTTTTGTAGTCTTCGCGAATATCCGATGTTGTTTCGCGAAGCTCCTTTATCTTACGACATGCATGCAGCACTGTCGTGTGGTCTCTACCCCCAAAAGAATCCCCTATCTCCGGTAAGCTGTGATTAGTTAATTCTTTGGACAGCGCCATCGCCACTTGACGAGGACGTGCGATTGACCGACTACGGCGCTTTGACATTAACTCTGCCAATTTAATTTTGTAGTACTCAGCAACAATACGCTTAATATTATCGAGACTCACCTGCCTGTCTTGCAGCGCTAACAAATCCTTAAGGCTCTCTTTTATTAGGTCTATATCAAAAGGCCTGCCGGTAAAATTAGCACTAGCAATCACTCGCTTTAAAGCACCCTCGAGTTCACGAACATTAGAGCGGATACGCTGAGCAATGAAAAACGCGGCATCATGAGGCAGCGTGATGCCAGATTGCTCCGCTTTTTTCATCAGTATCGCAACACGCGTTTCCAGCTCTGGGGGCTCCACCGCCACCGTCAGCCCCCAGCCAAATCGAGATTTTAAACGCTCTTCCAAGCCGTTGATTTCTTTGGGGTAACGATCACAGGTCAAAATCATCTGCTGCCCGCCCTCTAATAGCGCGTTAAAGGTGTGAAAAAACTCCTCCTGAGAACGATCTTTGTTTGCAAAAAACTGGATATCGTCGATCAGCAAAGCGTCGACTGACCGGTAGTAACGTTTAAAGTCGTTGATCGCATTAAGCTGAAGCGCCTTAACCATATCCGCGACAAAGCGTTCTGAGTGCAAATAAACAATCCGTGCATCGGGCTTCTTACGACGCAAAGAGTTGCCCACCGCATGCATCAAATGTGTTTTGCCTAATCCGACGCCACCGTAAAGAAATAGTGGGTTATAAGAATCCCCTGGGTTGTCGGCCACCTGCTGTGCGGCCGCCAATGCTAACTGATTGCTTTTCCCCTCAACAAAAGACCGGAAGGTGTACCCTTCAACCAGATTATGCTGATGGCTGGGCACTGTTTGCACTGCTGGCGCCCTGGATGGCACAGAAAAACTTTCTTTCGTTACTCGATGAGTCGTTGCAATGGGTTGAGGTGCACACGGAATTATTGTCTCTGCACCACCGGCAACACTACTGCTAACCGGCGCCACCGAGGAAACGGAAGCGCCACCTACAACAATAGTGACATCAGTACTTTGAGCACCAGATTCCGCCAACACCTCGCTAATGAGTACCGAGTACCGCTCCTCTACAAAGTCTCGTATAAAGCGATTTGGCGCAGCGAGAGTAACGCCACCTTCGCTTGCGTTTGCCTGCAACGGCTTGATCCAGGTGTTAAATTGCTGAGGTGGTAATTCATCTTCAAGGCGACCGAGACACCACTGCCAAGAATCTGTACTAATTGCTCTTAAAGACACACATTACTCCGAAAAACGCTACGCACCTTGATGAGTGCACAGCAACCGAAAGACTACGAGCTCTGACATAGTCAAAATTTAAAGTAGTTATACACAGCTAAAACGCCTGATTTATGCTAATTGCCCGCCAATGGCTAATTACTCTGACCAAAGGGCGCTTTAAGGCCCACAAGACAATGACCGAACACACAGTTATCCACAAAAACACCACCCAATCAAACTCTTTTTATTGTATATATATCAGCAACTTAAACGGATCTCTTTCCCTATCCTGTCCCACAAAAAAAAGCAACCCAGAAATCTTTAATTTTCTGTGCATAAGCTGTTGTTAAGTTTTATTGGTTGGCGTATATACGACAACTACAACCCTCTAAATAATTACAAAATCGAGCTATAATGGGCGACACGCCGTTAGTGAATACCCACTTTTCCATCAAACAAGTTTTTTTCTCTGCGTCTAAAACCATCAGGCAGAGCGGCCTCAAGACTTGCCCCCATGCCCATGCCAACGTATACTCCGCGCCCTTTCAACTACCGACTCAGGCAGACAGCCATGAAGCGCACATTCCAACCTAGCGTTCTAAAACGCAAACGCACCCACGGCTTTCGGTCTCGCATGGCGACCAAAAGTGGTCGACAGGTTATTGCTCGTCGCCGCGCACGCGGGCGCAAAAAGTTAGCCTGTTAATTACGCGTTTTCGCTCAGATACAGCTCGATAGACATCGGCCAGCTCCATGAGTGGAGACAATCAGGCCTTCCCTCGCACATCTCGGCTTTTGTGCGCGTTTGAATACACCACTGTCTTTGAAACCTGTGATCTACGGGCCAGCTCAAAACACGCCCTACTGCTATCAATTCCCAACCCAAGCCACTCACGGTTTGGGTTAATCATTGCGAAAAAAAATGTGCGTTTTGCAGTCCAACGTAATCGCATAAAGCGTGTGGCACGGGAGTTCTTTCGCTGCAATCCCCTCGAACACCCACGAGACATTGTGTTCCTAGCAAAGAGAAATTTAGCCGAACTAGACAACCAACAATTAAGGGCAATGTTTTCAACGCTTTGGCAGAAACTCGATAACGCGCCGCAGCGAAAAAGTCATTAATGAAGTTCAGTGTTCTGACAAAGGTCAATGCGGCGCTTTCCTACACCGCAATAAAACTCATACATTTATACCGGCTGATACTCAGCCCTTGGATCGGGCGAGCGTGTCGATTCGAGCCCAGCTGCTCTAACTACACGGAAGAAGCGATAACACGCCATGGCTTTTTAAAAGGCTGCTGGCTTGGCGCCCGACGGTTAAGTCGCTGTCATCCTTGGTGCGAAGGCGGGTATGATCCCGTGCCAATGGACTAAAATGAACTTTTAACGTAAACAGCACAACTTCGCTGTCATCATGAGCTAACCCAGAAGAAACCATGGACATACAACGTTATTTACTCATAGCTGCTGCTGCCGCATTTTCTTTCATGCTTTTGACGGAGTGGACTGCTTTTAAAGAGCAGCGTGTTGTCGAACAACAAGAAAACACGCCTCGAATTGGCGATTCTTTTGAAAGTGGCATTGGCAGCTCTCAAGGACCCACTGCAAATGTTGGAGACGCACCAGAGGTTTATGGCTCTGCAGCAGACTCTGACGATGTCCCCACCATGCTCCCGGCTCTTACAACTCAACCTAACGTCGCACCTAACCAAAATAGCGCAAACAGTCTTGTCGTCATTAAAAATAATGTACTGGAAATTGTGGTCGATCTACGTGGTGGAGACATCATTGAAAGCTCCTTGATAAAATATCCCGAGCGCATTGAAGACCCCAACACACCGCTAGTCCTTTTAGAGCAAAGCTCGGAACGCACCTATATTATGCAATCTGGCTTAGTGGGCCCCGATGGCATTGATGCCGACGGCAGGGCAATTTATAACACTAGGCAACAGAGTTATGACGCGACTACCGCAGCACAGACCGTCGTTCTCACCGCCAGAGACACTCCACCTAATGTGACAGTTGAAAAACACTTCACTGTAGTACCCAACACTTACACCATTGAAATTAGCTACCAGATCGTTAACAACGGAACCGAGGTTTGGCAGTCAATTCCATTTGCACAACTCAAACGCGATAGCTCACCCGCCCCAAATGCAGATACCAGCGGTTTTGGCATGCAGCCGTTTTTGGGCGCCGCAACCACCACCCCCGAAAATCGCTATGAAAAGTTCACTTTTGCAGATATCGCTGACAACCCTTGGAAAACCCAACAAACCGGTGGCTGGATCGCCATGCTGCAACATTATTTTACCGCGGCACTCGTACCCAACGCCGACGGAACGCACACTTACTCCACTCGCAGAACTCGCGATGGTTTTAATATTGCTGGGTTTACTAGTGAACCTCTACGTATTGCCCCAGGGCAAAATGGCAGCTGGAGCACACAGTTTTATGCCGGTCCTAAAGACCAATACGCCCTCGCAGAATTAGCACCACACCTTGAACTCGTTGTCGATTACGGATGGCTTTGGTGGATAGGAAAACCGCTGTTTTGGCTACTGACACAAATTCAAGCGGTGGTTATTAATTGGGGTGTTGCGATTATTTTGCTGACGCTACTCATCAAAACGGCTTTCTTTAAATTGTCGGCAGCCAGTTATCGCTCGATGGCTAAAATGCGTAAAGCGCAGCCGAAGATGGTGGCAATTAAAGAACAACATGCTAACGATAAACAAAAACAGTCCCAGGCTATGATGGAGCTGTATAAAAAAGAGAAAATTAATCCGATGGGCGGGTGTCTTCCCATTCTCGTCCAAATGCCAGTTTTTATCGCTCTCTACTGGGTGCTCATGGAGTCCGTTGAACTTCGTCAAGCTCCCTTTGCGCTGTGGATTAAAGATCTTGCCGTGATGGACCCCTACTTTGTGCTTCCACTTATGATGGGCGCATCGATGTTTTTCATGCAAAAACTCAACCCCCCTCCACCCGACCCAATGCAAGCCAAGCTCATGCAATGGCTGCCCGTGGTTTTTACTTTCTTTTTTCTTTGGTTCCCCGCCGGCCTGGTGTTGTATTGGGTCGTGAACAACCTGCTATCCATGGCGCAGCAGTATTACATTACGCGACAAATTGAGCGGGATACGAACTGATACGCTAACGCAATTAACGCGTTTAAGCGCATGACATCCATGGAAACGATAGCCGCTGTAGCAACCGCAGCAGGTCAGGGCGGCATAGGCATTGTGCGGCTATCTGGCGCAAGGGCGCTGGAAATAGCGTTACTTATTACACGGCGCGACAGCATCGATAACCGCTTCGCACACTATGCCAAATTCGTCGACGGACAGGGACAACTTATCGATGACGGACTGGTCATTGGGTTTGTGGGGCCACAGTCATTTACGGGTGAAGATTGTGTTGAGCTTCAAGGTCACGGCGGACCCGTCGTCATTGGACTCCTGCTACAACGGTGCCTAGAACTTGGAGCTCGCCATGCAAACCCAGGTGAATTCTCTGAAAGAGCGTTTCTAAATGGCCGCATAGATCTTATTCAAGCCGAAGCCATCGCTGATTTAATTGCCGCTGATTCAACGACCGCAGCACGACAGGCGCAAGCGAGCATCAGCGGCGTTTTTTCTACCTCTATTAATCAAATTATGCTGGAAATTACGGGACTACGCGTTTTCGTCGAGGCCGCTTTGGATTTCCCTGAAGAAGAAATTGACTTTATTACAGAGGGTAACGTCGATCAACGCGTCGACCTGATCTTGGAGCGCCTGGAGGTACTGCTTCAGCAGGCAAAAGAAGGTGCGATTCTGCAAGGCGGTGCAACACTTGTCTTGGCAGGCAAACCCAATGTCGGAAAAAGCAGCTTACTTAACGCCCTATCAGGAGAAGATCTAGCGATCGTTACTGATATTGCCGGAACAACCCGGGACCTGCTAAAGCAAACTGTCGTGATTGGTGGCGTCTCCTTTGAACTGATTGATACCGCGGGCCTTAGAGCAACTAATGACCCCGTAGAAATAGAAGGTGTCCGGCGTGCTGAAGCCGCCATTAGCCAAGCCGATATTCTGCTAGAAGTCATAGACGACAGCTCCCAAGATGCACCAAGTGAAACAGGTGCCACCGCGATACAGGTATTTAACAAAATTGATTTAACCGATAGGGTTCCCGGCCCCTTCGGCGATGGCCAGGCTATTGCTGTTTCTGTTCGCACGGGCCAGGGCCTCGATGCATTAAAACAGAGCATTCTTGACACCCTCGGTCTAACCCAGCAAACAGAGAATCGTTTCAGTGCGCGTGAACGACACCTACGCGCATTACGCGAGGGTCAAACCAGCCTCACCATAGCAAAACAACGATTCCTTTCAGCCCGTGCTGGTGAACTTCTGGCTGAAGACCTGAAGAAAACCCACGATATTTTAGGGGCCATAACAGGTCGGTTAACAAGCGACGACCTCTTGGGTGAAATTTTCTCAAGCTTTTGTATCGGTAAGTAGATAACCGGCAACGGTTGACGACTTGACCTCTAGGTCCACAGTCACACCATAAACACAACTAATACAATAGATATCCCCAGAATATCCCTTGGGTTAACTCGTTAGCGCATACAAAAGTAGACAACCCGGTCACCACAGAGAATAGCGTGCTTTTTACTGTGAACAACCACAACCTAAAACTGTGAGTGATAACTTGCGGTTCTTGACCGATCGATAAAGGCCGTTGTTATCCACTAGCTCTGCAAAGGATATACCGATCAAAAAGCGATGTTAACCCGCTGCTTATACCCGCGTTATCGTCAGTCTTGGCGCGGGTTTAAGCCGTTTTTCCACAGATTTATCGGTCCCTAATAACAACAGCATTAAAGTAACTTACCTACTCACTATCTAGTTCTATTATTAAATACTAAAGACCTTCTATGTGAGTAACTCAACGTTGAATCATAAGGGACTTATCTAAGGCTTAGATAGACCGATATCGGTATAACAACCATTTTACTGAGCGTTAGACGGATCTATACTCCGTAATCAATAAGTGAAAGAGCAGTACGGCGTGACAACTTTAAATCAACAGTATGACGTTATCGTAGTGGGTGGTGGACACGCAGGTACCGAAGCCGCACTAGCAGCAGCGCGCACTGGCGCTAAGACACTGCTGCTGACCCATGCTATCGATACCCTAGGTCAAATGTCTTGTAACCCCGCTATTGGTGGAATCGGTAAGAGTCATTTGGTACGAGAGGTTGATGCCTTGGGTGGTGTTATGGCCCGGGCGGCAGATCATGCCGGCATCCAGTTTAGGGTATTAAATCGCCGCAAGGGTCCCGCAGTAAGAGCGACCCGCGCACAATCAGATCGCGTGCTTTACCGAAACTTCATACGAACGACGCTTCTTAACCAACCTAATCTCGACATCTTTCAAGATTCAGTTGAAGACCTAACATTGGAGGGCCGTCGTGTTTCAGGCGCAGTGACTCGTAACGGCCTCAATTTTAAAGGCCATACGGTTGTTTTGACGGCGGGCACTTTTTTACGCGGTCGTCTGCATACTGGCATGTCTCAACACGAAGGCGGTCGAGCAGGTGACGCGGCATCTATAACCTTGGCAGATCGCCTACGTGAACTTTGTCCTAGAGTCGGCCGTTTAAAAACAGGCACCCCGCCAAGAATTGATGCAAGAACGGTCGATTTTTCTGTGCTGCAAGAACAATGGGGAGATGAACCTCGGCCCGTGATGGCGTTGTATGGTGATAGGAGTGATCATCCGCAACAAATGTGCTGCTGGGTGACTGAGACTAACATTCAAACACACGACATTATTCGTCAAGGTCTCGATCGATCACCGTTGTTTGGCGGTGTCATTGAGGGCAATGGACCGCGCTACTGCCCTAGCATAGAAGATAAAATTCATCGCTTTGCTGACAAAGACTCCCATCAGATTTTTTTGGAACCGGAGGGGTTAACGACAACTGAGCTCTACCCCAACGGAATCTCAACCAGCTTACCTTTTGACGTACAGTTAAATCTTGTCCGTTCAATTAAAGGTATGCAATCGGCGCACATTACACGCCCTGGTTATGCTATTGAATATGATTACTTCGATCCACGAGATCTAAGGCACTCGTTGGAAACTCGAGAAATTGACGGTTTATTTTTTGCTGGCCAGATTAACGGAACGACAGGGTACGAAGAAGCGGCGGCACAAGGCTTACTCGCCGGGGTTAATGCCGCTCAAAAAGCCGCTGATCAATTGGCTTGGGAGCCGGGCCGAGACGAGGCGTACTTAGGGGTGTTAGTTGACGATCTCGTGACTTTAGGAACCCAAGAGCCCTATCGCATGTTTACATCTCGAGCAGAATATCGACTGTTACTGAGGGAAGATAATGCAGATTTAAGGTTGACTGAACACGGACGCAAATTAGGCCTCATTACGGATGCGCAGTGGACTACGTTTACGGCACGGAAAGCTTCGATTAATGAAGAACTGCATCGATTAGAAACGACGTACATTCAACCAGGTTCTACCCAAGCAAAACAATTAACGCCAAAAATAAAGAACCCAATAGTACGTGAGTACTCACTAGCGGACTTATTACGGCGTCCAGAGCTTGAATACCATGATGTTGCTGCATTGTCCGGAGACCCCCGCGTAACAACTGAACATGCTGCAGACCAGGTTGCTACGCAGATTAAGTACGCTGGCTATATCGAACGACAGGCAGAGGATATTGCGAAGCTTCATCGACAAGAGTCGGCGGTTATTCCTGATGATATCGATTTCAAAAATGTTAGGGGGCTGTCTAATGAAATTCAGCAAAAGCTTACTGCGGCCAGACCCTCGACAATCGCTAGGGCTGGACGTATTTCTGGTGTGACCCCTGCGGCATTGTCTCTGTTGTTGGTGTATATCAAACGTAAAGATGGGGCGAAAAAAGTCGCTAATGCATGACGCCCTTGCGCAGCAACTTGAGTGTGCACTGGTGCAACTTGAATTGGCGTTTTCCACGGCACAGCGAGCAAAGCTTGTCGCTTACATAGAGCTGATTAATCGGTGGAATCGCGCGTATAACCTGACAGCAGTGCGTGATCCTATGGCCATGGTGACGCGACACCTACTAGACAGTTTAGCGATTACGTCTTTAATTCCGGGAGGTACTATTTTAGACGTAGGAACAGGCCCTGGCCTGCCGGGCATTCCGCTCGCCGTTGCTTTGCCGGATCAAAGCTTTCATCTATTAGACGGTAATGGAAAGAAAACACGGTTCTTATTCCAAGTTAAAAACGACTTAAATCTTACTAACATTGATATTAAAGAAACGCGCGTTGAAAACTTTCACGTTGATCAAGGTTATAGCTGTATTGTAAGTCGCGCATTTGCTAGCTTGAGCGCGATGGTGAAGTCTTGTCATCACTTACTATCACCCCAAGGGCGTATCTTCGCCATGAAGTCGACGGGTGTGCATGCAGAGCTTGATGAGATTTCTGACTTAGCAGAGCGGGTGGTCTTACATGAACTCGAAGTGCCCGGTCTCGAAGAGACGAGGTATCTTGTCGAGCTCAGCGTCCGTTCTTGAACGGACCGAATCAAAGGTAAATCTATGAAAATCGTGGCGGTAGCCAACCAAAAAGGCGGTGTCGGCAAAACCACGACTAGCGTTAATTTAGCCGCTAGCTTGGCTGCGATGGGCAGGCGTGTACTGCTCGTCGACCTTGACCCACAAGGCAATGCGACGATGTCATCGGGAGTTGATAAGCACGAAGTCGAGGCGACAGCCTACGACCTGTTAGTGGATCAACGCCCGGCGGACGAAGTGATTGTCCCTGCTGCGAGTAATGGTTACTGGCTGGTACCTGCCAACAGAAACCTCACCGCAGCAGAAGTTGAGCTTCTCGACGTACAAAAAAGAGAGCGGCGTTTAGCTGACGCACTGGTCTCAGCAAACCAGTTCGATTTAGTGCTTATCGATTGCCCACCGTCGCTAAGCATGTTGACTGTAAACGCTTTCGTAGCGGCTAAGTCAGTCATTATCACAATGCAGTGTGAGTATTTTGCTCTGGAAGGTTTATCGGCTCTGCTAAAAACAATACGACGTATTGCCGATACGGTGAATCCAAGCCTTGAGATCGAGGGCATATTGCGCACCATGTATGATCCCAGAAACTCGCTTACCGGTGAAGTGTCGTCTCAGTTACACAAACACTTCGGCGATTTGGTTTATCGTACGGTCATTCCACGCAATGTTCGTCTCGCCGAGGCCCCGAGCCACGGTTTGCCAGCGCTACACTATGATCGTTATTCGTCGGGAGCGCGGGCTTATGCTGCGCTCGCTGGGGAGTTTGTAAAAAAACAAAAACCGGCTGAAGCTTAATTTTAAGTGCGGGCTGTTCCGTCGAGAGTGCGCAGGGAGTCACCATTGAGTAACAAAATGAAACGCGGAAAACTTGGCAAAGACCTTGACGTTTTGTTGGGTGCAGTCGAGTTGCCGCGGTCCGCTCTGGGAGTACCTGCTGACGCAGTCAGCGGCGTAGAGGGTGTAACGCAGGGATCCGACAGCACAGGCCTGCAATTTTTGCCTCTAGAACGGCTGCGACCGGGCAAATATCAGCCAAGACAAGACTTTGACGAGGCTTCGCTTCAGGAGCTGGCCGACAGTATTCGGTCCCAGGGGGTGCTTCAACCGATTGTTGTCCGCGCACTATCCGATAAGCAGTGGGAAATCATTGCCGGTGAGCGTCGCTGGCGAGCGAGTCAACTTGCGGGTATCGATAAAATACCGGCCTTAATTAGAGATGTGAGCGATGAAGCGACAATAGCGATGGCGCTCATCGAGAACATACAGCGTGAAAATTTAAACGCTATTGAAGAAGCCGAGGCACTTCGCCGCCTGCAAACAGAGTTTGCACTGAGTCAACAACAAGTGGCAGACCGTGTTGGTAAATCTAGGCCAGTTATTGCTAATTTAATGCGCTTGCTAGTGCTTGAACCCGTTGTTAAAGCTATGCTTGAAACGGGTGGGCTGAATACTGGACACGGCAAGGTCTTATTGGCGCTAGAAGGGTCTACTCAAATAAAAGTGGCAAAAAAGGTGCTAAAGGGCGGGCTATCCGTCCGGCAAACTGAAAGCCTGGTTAAGTCTGTGCAGGAACCAAGGTCAACAACTGTTCAATCTGATGTGGCGGCAAACCCCGATGTATTGAGGCTAGAGCGAGAGCTTTCTGATCGGCTTGGATCTTCCGTGACGATTAGTCAAGGAAAGGGGCAGCGAGGTAAGCTGGTCATTACGTATTCATCCTTCGACGAGCTAGATGGCATCCTTGGCCGGATTCATTAGTTAACAACAAGTTGAAGGCCATTGGCCTTTCGACTAGACTTGCGCCCGCGCCACCTTGGGGTACGTTGTGTCTTGAACAAATATCGGCCTCAAGATCCCATGGCGACCGTCCGCAGACAACTGCAATTGGCCGTGTTGTGCAGTGCCCTTTGTTTACTAGTATGTGTGGGGGTGTTTGGTTTTACTGAGGGTTGGGAGGCAGCGAAGGCTGTCTTCATGGGCGGCTCAGTAATCTTGGTCCCTAGCGTGTGGTTGGCCAAAAAAGTGGCGTCAGCCAAGGGAGCCCAATACGCCACGGTTGTGGCATTGGTGAAATTTGCACTATGCGGTTTGGGTTTTGCGCTGTTATTTGTGCTGAAACCAGAAATTCATGCCTTTGCTGTCTTTACAGGAGCAGCGACGGTTTTATTGGCCTTACCCCTTGCTACTGGGTTGGTGCAGCATCTTAAATGGTAAGTGAAGTCGCATAAAGGACTAAAAACGGTCGAATATGGCAGCTAACGGACACGAACAGACGGTATCTGAGTACATCGTCCACCACCTGACAAACCTAACTTATGGCAAGTTGCCAGCCGGGTTTGTCCGAGACGACGGTGTGGTGGTGTCTGATGCTGGGCTTTGGACAACGGCACACGGCGGTGACGAGATCGCTGCTATGGGATTTAACGCGGTTCACGTCGATTCTATGGTTTGGTCTGTGGGCTTGGGCATTATTTTTTGTTGGTTGTTTAGAACGGTGGCAAAAAAAGCGTCGGCCGACACCCCCTCAGGTTTAGTTAACTTTGTTGAAATGGTTGTGGAGTTTGTCGATAACACGGTTAAAGATACTTTTCATGGCCGCAATCCACTGATCGCACCCTTGGCACTCACCATTTTTGTCTGGGTGTTTTTAATGAATCTAATGGATTTAATACCCGTGGATTTGGTTCCAGAGGGGCTCAAGCTTGTGGGGATTGAGTACCAAAAGATTGTGCCGTCTACGGATCCAAATATTACGATGGGCATGGCAATAGGCGTATTTGTTCTCATGCTTTACTACTCGATCAAGGTAAAGGGTTTTGGCTTTGTTAAAGAACTCAGCCTCAACCCCTTTAATCATCCGTTATTTATCCCCGTCAATCTGTTCATGGAAGTTGTTGGCTTACTAGCTAAGCCCTTTTCATTGGGGTTGCGGTTGTTTGGGAACATGTATGCGGGAGAGATGATATTTATTTTAATCGCAGCGCTATTTAGTGTCGGTGTGATGTGGATTTTACCCGCTGCGCTGTTGCAGGTCGGATGGGCCATTTTCCACATACTGGTCATTACGTTGCAGGCGTTTATTTTTATGGTGTTGACCATTGTTTATCTAAGCATGGCTCACGAAGACCACTAATCAAAATTTTTTAAACCAAGTAAAGCTAGATCTAACAGGAGATAACCATGGAACTGATTTATGTTGCCGCTGCCATTATGATGGGCTTAGGCGGAATGGGCGCCGCTATCGGTGTGGGCATTTTGGGCGGTAAGCTCATTGAAGGTTCAGCACGCCAGCCAGAGTTGGCGCCTAAACTACAAGGCACTTTCTTCTTGGGTGCGGGTCTGGTCGACGCCATTCCAATTATTGGTGTGGGCATCGCCATGTACCTTATCTTTGTTGTTGCGGGTTAAATAGTCGCCCCACGCGTTTGCCGGTGCCTAAGGTACTGGTTCCCCCGGTGACAACAGGAGCACATCGTGAACATTAACTTAACGCTTATTGGCCAACTCATAGCTTTTGTGGCTTTTGTGGCGTTCTGCATGCGTTTTGTCTGGCCACCTATCGTGTCCGCTATGGCAGAACGTCAGCAGAAGATCGCCGATGGTTTGGCTGCTGCTGATCGTGCCAGCCACGATCTCGAGTTAGCACAGAAGCGGGCAACAGAAGATATGGCCGATGCTAAACGCGAAGCGGCGGTTATCATCGATGCCGCTAACAAGCGTGCTGCGGCCTTAATTGACGAGGCAAAGGTTGCTGCGGTAGCAGAAGCCGATCGCGTCAAGGCTGCAGCTGCTGCTGAAGTCGAGCAGGAGCGGGCTCGAGCGCAAGAGCAATTGATGAGCCAGGTGAGCAGCCTAGCTTTGGCGGGAGCTGAAAAGGTTCTAGGTAGTGAAATTGACGCGGCAAAACACGCTGAGCTCCTAAAAAGCCTCACGGCGGATCGCTAGCGATGATTGAGCCCAGAACTTTAGCTAGGCCCTACGCACGCGCTGCTTTCGAATTTAGTCGTCATGCGGGAACCCTTGATGCATGGGTAGACGGTTTGAACGTCGCTGCTGCTGTAAGCGCTGAGCCCGAGGTACGTGCTGTTCTCAGTGACCCGGCAAAGACGGCTGACCAGCGAGTCGACGCTCTTGGGACGGTGCTGGGTGATGCATTAAGCAAAGAAGTTCGAGGGTTTTTAGGAATTATGGCGACCAATGGCCGCTTAGATTTGATCGATGAGACCGCGGCTCTGTTTGCAGAGCTTAAAGCGGCGCAAGAAGCGTCGGTTGATGTACGGGTCACCTCTGCGTTTGCGGTGAGTGATGAAGCACTTAACGAGATTTCTGAGGCCATGTCGCGACATTTTGAGCGAACGGTTTCTATAACTTCAGAGACAGACTCGGCCTTGTTGGGCGGAGCTGTCATTCGGGCCGGTGATGTAGTCATCGATGGCTCGGTTCGCGGCCGTCTGAATAAACTAGCCGGCACGTTGACACCCTGACAGAGGAATAGGTCATGCAACAACTTAACCCTTCGGAAATTAGCGATATTATTCGGCAACGGATTGATCAGCTGGATGTTACATCGCAAGCAACCAACGAAGGTACGATCGTTTCGGTAACGGATGGCATTATTCGCATCCACGGCCTCAATGAGGTTCAGTATGGTGAGATGATCGAATTCCAGGGCGGTATTTTTGGTCTCGCGCTTAATTTGGAGCGCGATTCTGTCGGTGCCGTTATTCTAGGCGACTACAAGCAGCTCGCTGAAGGTCAAACCTGTCGTTGTACGGGTCGAATTTTAGAAGTGCCTGTTGGTCCTGCCCTACAAGGTCGGGTGGTGGATGCTCTCGGTAACCCTATCGATGGTCGCGGCAGTATCGATACTGATGAAACCGATGCGATTGAAAAGATTGCTCCGGGAGTTATTGCACGTCAATCGGTTGATCAGCCGGTACAAATCGGCTTGAAGGCCATTGATGCCATGGTGCCGATCGGTCGTGGCCAGCGCGAATTGATTATTGGTGACCGCCAGGTGGGTAAAACCGCTATCGCGGTCGATGCCATCATTAATCAAAAGGGCACTGGCATCAAATGTGTTTATGTAGCCGTAGGCCAGAAAGCGTCTTCAGTGGCTGCGGTTGTTCGCAAGCTCGAAGAGCACGGCGCAATGGACCATACGATTGTTGTTGCTGCTAATGCCTCAGATCCAGCTGCCATGCAGTTCTTGGCGCCGTTCGCGGGCTGCACTATGGGTGAGTACTACAGAGATCGTGGTGAAGACGCCCTGATTATTTATGATGACCTATCTAAGCAGGCCGTAGCGTACCGTCAAATATCATTGCTGCTGCGTCGCCCACCAGGCCGCGAAGCTTATCCCGGTGACGTCTTTTACTTGCACTCGCGCCTACTTGAGCGCGCTGCTAGAGTGAATGCCGATTATGTGGAAAAGTTCACTGATGGGGCCGTCAAAGGTAAGACCGGGTCATTAACCGCATTGCCAGTTATTGAGACGCAAGCGGGAGACGTTTCTGCTTTCGTACCGACCAACGTCATTTCGATTACCGATGGTCAGATCTTCCTAGAAGCCGACATGTTTAACGCGGGTGTGCGCCCGGCGATGAATGCGGGCATTTCTGTGTCCCGAGTGGGTGGTGCTGCACAGTCGAAAATTGTTAAGAAACTGTCAGGCGGTATTCGAACGGCGTTAGCTCAATACCGTGAGCTGGCTGCTTTCTCACAGTTTGCATCAGATCTCGATGATGCTACTAAGGCCCAGCTAGATCACGGAGAGCGCGTTACCGAGCTAATGAAGCAAAAACAATATGCGCCTCTATCAGTAGCGGAAATGGGCGTGCTTCTATACGCCGCCAACGAAAACCAGTTGGGTGATGTTCCAGTCGATAAGATCGGCGATTTTGAGACCGCACTCTTGGCCTATATGCACGCGGAACATGGTTCATTAATGACCGAGATTGCTTCAGACGGAAATTGGAACGGCGACCGTGAAACGGCGTTCAAATCTGCGATTGATACCTTTAAGTCAACACAGGCCTGGTAATCGGTTATGGCTGCTGGCAAGGAAATTCGCACCAAGATCTCGAGTATTCAGAGTACTCAAAAGATCACGAGCGCTATGGAGATGGTCGCCGCGAGTAAAATGCGTCGCGCTCAAGATCGCATGGAGCTTGGTAAGCCCTACGCTCGTCGTATTCGGGATGTCGTGGGCCATATCGCTAATGCGGTGCCCGAATATCGTCACGCCTACATGCAACAACGCGATGTCAAACGCGTTGGGTACATTATTGTTTCCACTGACCGAGGTCTCTGTGGTGGCTTGAACATTAACTTATTCAAGGCAGCCATCGCGGGTATGCGCCCGCAAAATGAGGCAGGCATTGAGGTAGACCTTTGTTTGATAGGAGCGAAGTCACTAGCTTTCTTCAAAAGTGTCGGTGGCAATATCGTCGCAAGCGTCAAGGATGTGGGTGAAGAGCCTACCGTTGATCAGTTGATCGGAGGCGTTAAACAGATGTTAGACGCTTACGTTCAAGGGCGTATCGATACGCTCTATTTAGTGGGTAACGAGTTCGTTAATACAATGACCCAAAGCCCCCAAGTAGAGCAGCTTTTACCGCTTAAGCCTGCCGAGGACGCTAGTTTGTCACACCACTGGGACTACGTGTATGAGCCGGACGCGAGAGAATTACTTGATGCGTTATTGGTTCGATACGTTGAGTCGTTGGTTTATCAGGCGGTGGTTGAAAACGGTGCCTGTGAGCAAGCTGCGCGAATGGTGGCCATGAAGAGCGCGAGTGACAATGCGGGTGATCTGATTGATGAACTTCAGTTGGTTTACAACAAAGCACGCCAAGCCGCTATTACCCAAGAGTTGGCTGAGATTGTCAGTGGTGCAGCCGCGATTGGCTGATCCCAAAAATTTTTCATAGTGAATTAACCGGTGGCGCAGATGCGGCCACACAGCGAAAGAAACAGAGGACTGGAAGATGAGTAGTGGAAAAGTCGTACAGGTGATTGGCGCGGTTATTGATGTTGAGTTTCCCCGCGACAACGTGCCCCAAGTTTACGATGCGCTGTCTGTCAGTGAGAAAGGTTTGACACTCGAAGTGCAGCAACAGCTTGGAGACGGCGTCGTTCGCGCTATTGCTATGGGATCTTCTGAAGGCATTAGCCGGGGGCTCTCGGTTGAGAATACGGGAGCGCCAATTTCCGTGCCTGTTGGGGTTGAAACCTTAGGTCGCATTATGGACGTTCTGGGTAATCCCATTGATGAGAAGGGGCCCATTGGTGAGCAGCAGCGCAGTGCGATTCACCGAGCTGCGCCGGCTTATGATGAACTTGCGGCCTCTGAAGAGGTGTTGGAAACCGGCATTAAAGTCATCGACTTGGTTTGTCCCTTTGCCAAAGGCGGCAAGGTCGGTTTGTTTGGCGGTGCGGGTGTGGGTAAAACCGTCAATATGATGGAGCTAATTAACAATATTGCTACTGAGCACTCGGGCTTATCTGTTTTCGCTGGTGTTGGCGAGCGAACCCGAGAGGGCAATGACTTCTATTACGAAATGCAGGAGTCAGGGGTTGTTAACATTGAGAACATGGACCAGTCGAAAGTGGCTATGGTCTACGGCCAGATGAACGAGCCACCCGGAAACCGACTTCGCGTTGCCTTAACAGGCCTAACGATGGCGGAAAAATTCCGTGACGACGGCCGCGATGTTTTGTTGTTTGTTGATAATATTTATCGTTACACCCTAGCGGGAACAGAGGTTTCAGCGTTGTTGGGCCGTATGCCTTCTGCGGTGGGATATCAGCCCACACTCGCTGAGGAAATGGGCGTTTTACAAGAACGCATCACGTCGACAAAAACTGGATCAATCACCTCAATTCAGGCGGTATACGTTCCTGCCGATGACTTGACTGACCCATCACCGGCAACAACCTTTGCGCACTTGGATTCTACGGTCGTACTGAGCAGAGATATCGCGGCTAAGGGTATTTATCCAGCGGTTGATCCCTTGGATTCAACGTCTCGTCAATTGGATCCACTGGTTATTGGCACCGAACATTACGATGTGGCCCGGGGCGTGCAGTCAGTCTTACAGCGATATAAGGAGCTGAAAGATATTATTGCTATTCTGGGCATGGATGAGCTGTCTGAAGAAGATAAGCTTACCGTGTCACGGGCACGTAAAATTGAGCGCTTTCTGTCACAGCCTTTCCATGTTGCAGAGATTTTCACCGGATCCCCGGGCATCTACGTATCTTTGAAGGATACGATTGCGGGGTTCAAGGGTATCTTGGCTGGTGAGTATGATCACCTTCCAGAGCAGGCCTTCTACATGGTGGGCTCCATCGAGCAAGCCGTAGAAAGAGCTGAAAAGCTTTAATCTTCCGGGGTAGCACGCTATGGCCATGACAATTCACTGTGACATCGTATCTGCTGAGGCTCAAATATACTCGGGCTTTGTTGAGCTGCTTGTTGCTACCGGTTCTGAGGGTGAATTAGGCGTTTGTTATGGCCATGCGCCGTTATTAACCGCTTTGGTTCCGGGACCCGTGCGCTTAGTAGAGCAAGGCGGTGCAGAACAGGTTTTTTATGCTTCCGGTGGTTTTTTGGAGGTGCAGCGAGATGTTGTGACAATTTTGGCTGACACGGCGCTCCGAGCGGCAGATGTAGACGAGGCCGCCGCTGAAGAATCTCGTAAAGCGGCAGAAGATGCACTGGCTAACCAAAGCGGTGAACTCGATTACGGTCGGGCTTCTGCTCAGCTCGCCGAAGCCTCGGCACAATTGGCAACGCTGCGAAAGCTGAAAGCTCGCGCCGGACGAGGCTAAGAGGTCAAGTAAGAAAGCCGCCTTTAGGGCGGTTTTTTTTGGCCTCAAAATTAAGGTTTGCCTGCTACAGTGCGCCTTTTAATGGAGGGATTCACTCTGGCTACGGCATTTAAAGATCTTGAGGTCATTATATTGGCTGCGGGTCGAGGAACACGCATGTGTTCCTCTATCCCCAAAGTGCTGCACCCACTGGCGGGTAAGCCCTTACTGCAACATGTCATTGATACTGCAAAGCAGCTTAGTCCAACGCAAATACACGTCGTGGTGGGTCATGGTGCCGATGCTGTTCAAGCGGCGCTAGCAAACCAAAAACTAACCTTTCATACCCAGGTCGAACAGTTGGGAACGGGTGATGCCGTCGCTTGCGCCCTACCCGCCTGTAAACCTAATACGGCGGTGCTGGTACTTTTTGGCGATGTGCCCCTCATCGCCTTATCAACACTTCAGGCATTAATAACTGGTGCCCAAGACAACCCCATCATGTTAGCCGCTCGACTTGATAATCCTGGAGGTTATGGACGGGTGTTGCGTGATGAAAAGGGTGATTTTCTGGCCGTGGTAGAGCAGGCGGACGCAAGTGAAACACAGGCGTTGATCAATGAAGTGAACACCGGTGTTTTAGCGGCGCCTGCAGAGCAGTTGGTAGCGCTACTTAACCGTGTGGAAAATGACAACGCGCAGAAAGAATACTATTTGCCTGATGTTTTGGGTTTGGCCCAACAGGAAGGTACCGAAGTCGCTATTGCGGTAACCGAAGACCCTTTTGAGATGTACGGCGTTAACGACCGTCTGCAACTACAGACCCTTGAGCGTGCACTCCAATGTCGCAGGGCTGATGCCTTGATGGCGGCTGGGGTGGCTGTAGCCGATCGCCAAAGGATCGATATTCGGGGTGAGTTGGACTGCGGCGTTGACGTTGAGATCGATATCAATGTTGTTTTTGAAGGTCGAGTTAGCCTCGGTGACGGCGTTAAAATCGGCGCCCATTGCGTGTTAAAAGATGTCGTCGTCGCTTCGGGCACTGACATTCAACCCTTTTGTCATCTTGAGGGCGCTGTGGTCGGTGAACGCTGTCGCATTGGGCCTTATGCCAGGCTGCGGCCTGGAAGCATTTTGTCTGAGACTGCGAGGGTGGGCAATTTTGTTGAAACCAAGAACACCACTTTAGGCGTTGGTAGCAAGGCGAACCATCTCGCCTACTTGGGGGACACGAACATTGGCGCTCAAAGTAATATTGGTGCGGGCACCATTACCTGTAATTACGACGGGATAAATAAGCACCACACGACAGTGGGTGATGCGGTTTTCGTAGGCTCAAACAGTACATTAGTTGCACCTATAGACCTGTCAGACGGCGCTTTCGTAGCAGCAGGCTCTGTGTTGACCAACAACGTTTCAACGAAAGAATTAGCAGTAGGTCGTGCGCGTCAGCGAAATATCTCAGGTTGGCAGCGCCCCGATGAAAACAAGGACTAAAGCATGTGTGGAATAGTCGCCGCTGTCGGTCAACGGGATGTGTCAGAAATTCTTCTCGAGGGCTTACGGCGCTTAGAATACCGCGGCTACGACTCGGCCGGTGTTGCTCTGCTCAACGACAAAGGTGAACTTCAGTCTAGTAAGCACCCGGGAAAAGTCGCTGTACTTGAAGAGGCCCTTACCGCTTCACCGGTCATGGGTGTCACCGGCATTGCTCACACCCGCTGGGCCACTCACGGAGTACCCAACACCGCCAACGCCCATCCTCACATCAGTGGCAGTCGCATCGCCTTAGTTCACAACGGCATTATTGAAAACCATCAAGCGCTGCGCGAATCATTGGTCAGCCGCGGTGTGACTTTCGCCTCTGATACTGACACTGAAGTTATTGTTCACTTGATCAATGTTGAGATGGAGAGCGAACCGTCTTTATTAAAGGCTGTTCAACAAGTCTTGCCGCGCTTAGAAGGGGCTTATGCGCTGGCAGTTTTAGATGCGAATACTCCAGGGCATTTAGTCGTCACAAGGGTGGGCAGTCCGCTGGTATTAGGTGTGGGAATAGGTGAGACCTACGCGGCTTCCGATACGTTAGCGTTGCGACCAGTGACCGATCGATTTGTCTACCTAGAAGAGGGTGATATTGCAGAGCTTACTGCGGGAAGTTATGCAATTTATAGCCATGATGGTCATCTTGTTGACCGTCAGGTTACGCGCATTGAAGCGAGCGATGGCAACGGCGCTTTGGGTGACTACGATCATTATATGCTGAAAGAAATTCATGAGCAGCCGGCAAGGTTACGAGACACGGTTTCTATTGATTGGCGCAGTGATGATTGTTTCGGGACGAATACAAAAGCGTTGCTGTCTCGGGTTGACGCTGTGCAAATTATTGCCTGTGGCACCAGTTACCATGCTGGGCTAATCGCGCGGCATTGGATTGAAGGGGTTGCAGGTCTGAGCTGTCAGGTTGAGGTGGCTTCAGAATATCGGTATCGGCAATCAGTAACCCTGCCGGGTACCTTGGTGGTCTGCATCTCACAAAGTGGCGAGACTGCGGATACTTTAGCCGCGTTAAAACATGCCTCGAATGACAACGTTGTTGCGCGTCTAGCCCTGTGCAACGTCGACCACTCTGCGATTGTTCGTGCCAGTGATCTCACGATTTTGACCCGTGCGGGTGCTGAAATTGGTGTCGCATCAACCAAGGCATTCACCACGCAGCTAGCGGCTCTCATGCTGCTCGCCGGGAAGCTTGCTGAAATAAAAAAAGGCGCGAATTTTAAACGCGACGAACTCGATGCAGCCCTCGTAACACTTCCCGCTGTCGTTAAAACTGTTTTAGGTGAGGAACAGGCAATAAAAAATATGGCTGTACATTTCGCCTCTAAACATCATGCTTTGTTTCTCGGCCGGGGTATTAATAATCCGGTGGCAATGGAAGGGGCACTCAAGCTCAAAGAGATCTCTTACATCCACGCAGAGGCTTATGCCGCAGGCGAGTTGAAGCACGGGCCACTGGCGTTGGTCGACGCTGATATGCCCGTAGTGGCGGTAGCTCCCAACAACGATTTGCTGGAGAAACTCCGATCCAACTTGGAGGAGGTCAGAGCCCGTGGCGGTGAGTTGTTTGTGTTTGCCGACGAGGCGTCAGGTTTTGAGGCTGGGCAGGGACTCCACGTTCTGCAAATACCACACTGTGCGGAATGGTCGGTACCGATCGTTTATTCCGTTGTGCTGCAACTTTTGGCTTATCACGTCGCTATTGTTAAAGGCACCGATGTTGATAAGCCCCGAAATCTTGCCAAGTCAGTCACGGTGGAGTGAACTCAAAAGCCGAATAGTAACTCGTTTCGAGTACTATTTCGCAGCAACCGTTTGACGCTTTGGTACCGGGATGAGCGCGTAAAAACGCTCCATAACTTACTTTTGAAACTTCACTTCTATGGTTGGTTTAATCGCAAGATTACCGACAACCGTAACTTGCACAAAATTAAACCCCGACGAGCGAAAGTATGGACGGTGTTTAACGTAGGTATGGGGATTAAGAAGTTAAAAAAAACGATTCAACCGTGAGACTAGCAAAGACGGCGTAGAAGCATCAATGAGCAGATCTTCAGTTACTTCCTTACTCGCAGAGGAAGGTTAAGCGAGGTACTGGAACTCGAGAAACGTGCCGTTTTCGATGCTACCGAAAGTACTTTCCACTTGGTTTACATGCCGCTTAGGGTCGGAGATATCACGGTAAATGTAGTCCGGGATCAAATCGTCTTTCTTCTACCACGCCGCTCTCTTAGCCCGCTGAATACTCGACATAGATACACCCGATAATTACTTATAAATCGCGTGACTGACCTTTTCGTCTTCGGCGAAGGCTATCTCACAGCGAACCCAATTTAGGTGAAGCGCGCTGCTGTGTGTAACTCGCTTGCTTTGTTCGAATTTTTCAATCTTGTAATCCGACAAATTAGCGGTATCGAGTTGTCTTACGACACTAGAATAAGAAACCCCCGATTTGAAGTTTCCGCACAGGTAATAAATTTCATTCCTTGCCGATAACGCAAAGAATGTGTAAATCCCAACCAGAAGCAGGAGTAGACCGACCAAAAGCAATACCGTTTTTGTCACCACGCCTCTCTCTTGGCTCGCTCTCAATCAATAAAGGTTACGCTACCACGATAGCGGTGAAACAAAGCGCGGCGAATTGGAAAATATTGAGGCGATTTATAGGTATCTAGGTGTTTCCCGAACGAACAACGTTTGGTTTTGGGGCGAGGAGTTGGTTCGGGTAGATGGAAAGAATCGACTTTAGAAGCTACTCCGTTACGGTAAAGACGAACGGTGTATTAAAAAGGCAAGATTATGGAAGTATTTGGAATGCTGGGAATGTCATTGGGAACACGCCTGGGGTGCTTGCAGGCCTCTCAGTAAACCTTTGGGCACCCCGACGAGCCAACTTGCTGTTCTAACTTGGGTTAGCGGCCTTATAAGCCCGAATTGCTTGATTAAATTGCTCGGCCAGCTCTTCCTCATGGGCTACTGATTGGTTGTACCCCTCTGTTGCCGCTTCATATTTAGGTGCTGCACCGGGATTTCCTTCTTCTACAGAGGCTTTAAGTCTTGCCATGTTGCTGTCTTGGCAAGCTCGGTATTCTTCTGCGCTTGCTTGAAATGCTTTAACGCTTTTTTGTCCGTTAACCATTTCTTCCATGGTGGCCTCATTGCCATCCGGGATTGTTGGCATTGCGGGCATTTCGCAGTCAGAGGCCAGTGCTTGACCTGCACTGAGTGCAATTAAAAGGGCGATGGAGGTGGTTGTTATTTTCATCGTTTAGTTTCCGTTATTGAGGGTCTGGGGTTAATGGCGCGTTAATACTGCCGGAGTTGCAGGTTAGGCATTTCGCCGCCCGCCGCTAGCGCTTGAATGATTTGTTCACCTTCCGCGCGTGAGTTGATTCCAACAATTTGCACACGATAAAGCAGCTCGCCAGAGCGATACTCAACGGCTACCTTGGCGGCATAGCCGGCGTCTTCAATTTGTTGTGCTTTGCTGTCAGCGTCGGTTCCTTGGGCATAGGTATCCACATAGATAAACCAGCCTCCTGCTGCTTGATCAGCGGTATTGGCTGATGAGGCTGTAGTTGTCGTCTCACTGGTTGCCCGGTTGGTCTTAGCAGCTATGGTGCTACTCGGTGCGGCTTCATACGTCACTGTTGGCGTGAGATTAGAGGCCGGTGGAGCCGAGGTTTTACCAATCCACAGGGCGCCTAAATTGTAGGTCGCTTCCAGTTCAGCGGCTGCAGATTTCGCCGCAATTTTTGTCTCAAATCCGACGGCACGAACGCGGTACAGAGTGCGTCCATCAATTTCGACGCTTTGAGTAATCGCGTTATAGCCGTCAACTTGTAGTTTTTGAGCCCAATTCTCTGCTGTGCCACGGCGCGAGTAGGCCGCCACATTGGCAAACCAGAGGCCTTGACTGCTGCTGCCAGAGACTCGGGGCGTATTGGCCTTATCCACACTAGCTGAAGTAAGGTCAGATTGCGGCATAGAGGGTGTGGTCGCTGATCTTGCAGCGATTTGCTGTTCGGGTAACGCCCTAGACTTAGGCTCTGCTGCGAGCCGCGAAGCTTGCGCAGCCAGTTTTTCAGCGTTGTCGAGCTCAACTTGTAGGGACTCTATTGTATCGTTGGCGGCAGAGTAATCACCCTGCAGTGTTGTGAGCTGTAATTCCAGGGCTTGGTTTTCAGCCTCAAGAACGGCTTCACCACCGGCATCAAGGCTCCCTAGGGACTGCGGCGTGGCTTGTCGTTCTTCTAGTTCAACGATTCGATTTTGCAGTGAAGATCGCTCCGAAATTGCTCCCCAACCTCCAATAATGAGCAAAACTACAGCGGCTATTCCTGCAACTGTTGGCCACAGCGGTAGTTTTCCTGAGCTGGTCGTACCGACAATATGATGGTCGGTCAGTAGGTCCATAGAAGAAAACTCTGAACTATCGCTTGCGCCAAAAGGTTCTAATGGATCCGATGTGTCAGGTGCTTCTTCCTCGATCTCTACTGAAGGTTGGACGTCTGAAGAATGCGTTGGTGACGCGTTGTCCGTTTGAAGCGGAGCGGTTGTTTCTGGAGCTGTTGTAATATCGCCGCCGGCAAACCAGTCTCCAGCAGAGGAGTCCTCTGCGTCAGTCGGATCTGTGTTTGCCTTTACCTGTGCACCATCAGATTCTGAAGTGAGCCAGCCCGCGTCGTCGATGTCGGGTCGCGTTGAAGGTTGAGGTGCGTCAGGCCGTTCTTCTGAGGCCATTAACCAGTCAGCCTCGTCATCGTCACTCCCCCATTCTTTTGGAGGCGTCATAACTCGACGTTTATCGTTTTCGTCATGATCATCCATTACTGTCTTTACCTCTGTTTTTTCTTTATTCAGCCGCGTTAACGCGCTTTTCCCCTGAATGAAGTTATGGTTATCGTTCAGGGTCTATGATTGTCACGAGTTCTGAGACGAAAACAAGTCTAAAGTTGCCCCAAACCGTAGGAAGTTGCCAGCCTAAAACCCGGTAACCTGTCTGTTTTCCGGTAGAATCACACTATGGACGTTTCCGATATTCTCACTGACCTTAACGCAGCGCAACGTGAAGCCGTGGCGGCTGACTCGGGCAATTTGCTCGTCTTAGCTGGGGCGGGCTCTGGGAAGACGCGCGTGTTGGTGCATCGAATGGCTTGGCTTATTCGTGCGGAGGGTGTTTCGCCCCATGCGTTGTTATCGGTCACTTTTACTAATAAAGCCGCCCGAGAAATGCGTAGTCGTATTGAGACGATGTTAGACGTTTCGACACAGGGAATGTGGGTTGGAACCTTTCATGGCTTGGCGCACAGGCTGCTTAAACAACACTGGCAGGAGGCTCAGCTGCCACAAAACTTCCAGATACTGGATAGCGATGACCAGCTGCGGCTGGTGAAACGGGTGTGTCGCGACTTGAACTTAGACGAGGCGCAATGGCCACCTAGGCAGGCCCAGTGGTACATTAATGGGCAAAAAGATGAAGGTTTGCGTGCCTGCCATATCGATCCACCCTTTGGTGATTTATACGCTAAAACCATGCTGCGTGTTTACAGCGCTTATGAAGAGGCTTGCCAGCGTGGTGGATTAGTTGATTTTGCTGAGTTGCTGTTGCGTGCTCATGAGCTTTGGCTGAAGTCCCCTGAGACTTTGCTGCATTATCAGCGGCGATTTCGCACGATCTTGGTGGATGAATTTCAGGACACAAATACGATTCAGTACGCCTGGCTTCGGGTCTTAGCGGGTCAAAGCATACCGGTTGTAGCGGTTGGGGACGATGACCAGTCGATCTATGGGTGGCGAGGCGCCAAGATCGAAAACATCCATCGTTTTGGTGAGGACTTCACCCCCGCACAGACGATCCGTCTTGAGCAAAATTACCGCTCGACCCAAACGATTCTTAAAGCCGCCAATGGCCTCATCAGCCATAACTTTGGGCGATTAGGTAAAGAGTTGTGGACAGCAGGGGACTCCGGAGAACCGATCAGCTTATATGCCGGGTTCAATGAGCAGGACGAAGCTAGATTTATTGTCGAGCGTATTGAGGGCTGGGTCGCCGAGGGCAACACCCGACGTTCCAGCGCTATTTTATATCGCTCTAATGCACAGTCTCGAGTACTTGAAGAAGCTTTAATCCGGGCACAGATTCCCTACCGCATCTATGGGGGTCAACGCTTTTATGAGCGCTTGGAAATTCGGAACGCTCTGGCCTACATGCGGCTTCTTATCAGGCGCAGCGACGATACGGCACTAGAGCGAGTTCTTAATCTTCCACCCCGTGGTATTGGCAACAAGACGGTGGAGCAGTTGCGCGAGTTAGCGCGAACTCGCCAGGTACCCCTGTGGCAGGCCATTGTGATTGCTCAAGACGAGCAGCTCTTCTCATCCCGAGCACTCAAGGCGCTGTCCGGTTTCACTGCGCTGGTTGATGAACTGGATTCTGAAACTCTGGAGCTTCCCTTAGAAGAGCTCACTGAGCATGTTGTTGCGGGTTCCGGTTTAGTGGAGTATCACCGTGCGGAGAAAGGCGAACGTGGTCAGGCTCGGGTAGAAAACTTGGAGGAATTGGTATCAGCGGCTAAAACCTTCGTTCCAGATGACACTGATTTACCATCGTTGCAGCAATTTTTAGATAGCGCTGCACTGGATGCGGGTGATGCACAGGCCGATCCTCATGAAGATAGTGTTCAGCTTATGACCTTGCACTCAGCTAAGGGGCTCGAATTCCCAATGGTTTTTCTTGCGGGTATGGAGGAAAATTTATTTCCCCATCGTATGTCATTGGATGAGCCTGGCCGTCTTGAAGAAGAGCGAAGGCTTTGTTACGTCGGTATTACGCGCGCCATGAAAAAGTTGGTGCTCACTTATGCCGAAAGCCGCAGACTACACGGATCAGAATCTTACAATACGGCCTCACGGTTTGTACGAGAATTGCCATCTGAGTTGTTGAACGAAGTTCGATTGGGCGCGGCAGTATCACGCCCTTTGTCGCCCCTGTCGCCGACTCCAAGTGCGGCTCACATCGAGAGTGGTGTGAGCTTGGGGCAGCGTGTCATGCATCAGGTATTTGGTGAGGGTGTTGTGACAAACTTTGAGGGCGGTGGATCTAATGCGCGTGTAGAGGTGAGTTTTGCTGAGGGGTCAAAATGGTTGGTTTTACAATATGCCAATCTGCAGCCGCTTTAGATAGATCAAGGCCGGCCATCACTATCCAAATAATGGGCGAAGGAGCGGTGTATGTTTGAAAGGCGATTTCTGCCCGTGGTGGTTATCTTGTTGGTAGCGGCGCTGGTCTTAGTGATGGGGCTATGGGCTGTCGATAGCAGCCATCAAACTCGGCCTTTATCGGTTGTAAACAGCGGCATCGACGGGCCCGATTACCGTTGGAAGCTGGTAACTACCTGGCCAAAGAACCTACCTGGCCTAGGTGCAGCGCCTGAAAATTTCGCGCAATACGTGAATGAAATGAGTAACGGGCGTCTTGAGGTCAGAGTTTTTGGCGCCGGCGAAATTGTACCCGCCTTTGAGGTTTTTGACGCCGTCTCTCAGGGGGCAGCTGAGGTTGGTCACGGCGCGAGTTATTACTGGAAAGGTAAAATTCCTGCCGCTGTTTTCTTTACGGCGGTGCCCTTTGGTATGACAGCTCAGGAGATGAATGGCTGGCTGCACTATGGTGGCGGTCTGGAACTGTGGCAGGAGTTGTACGCACCTTTTGGGGTTATTCCTTTTGCGGGGGGAAGTACGGGTGTTCAAATGGCCGGCTGGTTCAATAAAGAACTGCGCAGTGCCAAAGACTTATCCGGTCTAAAGATGCGTATTCCAGGGCTCGCCGGGGAGGTGTTTGATGCCGCTGGCGGTACTGCTGTGCGCATTGCTGGCGGCGAAGTCTATACCTCTATGCAGACAGGTGTGATCGATGCGGTGGAGTGGGTAGGTCCGTATAACGACCGAACCCTTGGACTTAATGAGGTGGCAGACTTTTACTACTATCCGGGCTGGCACGAGCCCGGCGCTATGCTCGAGTTCACGGTAAATGCCACAGCCTTTAATGAGCTTCCCCCTGATTTGCAGGCTATTGTTCGATATGCAGCCAGATCGGCCAATCAAAATATGCTGGATGAGTTCACCGCGCGTAATAATGAGTCGCTGCAGCAACTGCTTGCCGCGGGCACTCAATTGCGACCACTGCCAGAAGATGTACTGAGTTTACTGTACGAAAAGTCGGTAGAGGCAATGACGAATTTGCGGATCAGCGACGCGATGGCGGACAAGATCGCAGTATCCTATGACGCCTTCGCGAAGAACGTCAGGGCGTACCATGAAATTTCAGAACGCGCTTACCTCAACGCCCGGGATAAGGTATTACCTCCAGTGATGCCGGATATTTCTCAGGCTGAACCTGGACGTTGAATAGCTCGAGTTCGCTTATCGCCACCAATGGCGACATAAATAAAAGTACCTTCGGTGACCTTTATAGGCTCTCCGTCTTGGCGGGAGTTAATCCAGACCTCCACGATTACCCGCACCGAGCTGCGACCTATTTCTAAAATGTCTGAGTAGCAGCTCACTACCGCACCGACATGAACGGGCGTCAAAAACACCATACCTTCTACAGCAACAGTGGCGACTCTGCCGCCCGCTACTTCACAAGCGGTGACGTAGCCCGCCAAGTCCATTTGAGACATTAGCCAGCCACCAAAGATATCCCCGTGAGGGTTAGTATCTGCAGGCATGGCTACGGCCTGAAGGCTTAGTTCGCCCTGTGGGGTGGGGTTCATATCAAGGTCAGTCATTTTTTTTGCCTGTTGTTGGGTTGGTGCAGATTAGTGATGACTCAAGCACGACTCCAGAGAGTTCTAACCGATTATGACGACTATCCAGAGCGTAGGACATTGGGCAGCCAAGTTACTAGGTCTGGGATGCTCCAAAGTAGGGCTAACAATCCAATTTGGAGTGCGACAAAGGGTATGACACCTTTGTAAATCGATCCCGTTGTCAAGCCGGGGGGTGCAACGCCTCGAAGATAGAAAAGGGCAAAACCAAAGGGTGGGGTCAAAAAAGAAGTTTGGAGATTGACTGCCAACATGATGCCAAACCAGATGGGATCAAAGCCCATGGCGAGTAAGATCGGCCCAACAATAGGCACCACGACAAAAGTAATTTCAATAAAGTCGAGTATGAAGCCTAAAAGAAAAATAACGATCATGACCAGCAGCATGGCGCCCTGAGGGCCCAAGTTCATCTGTTCAAAGAAACCTTGGACTAGCTCTTCACCACCAAATCCGCGAAAAACCAATGTAAAAACAGCAGCCCCGATGAGTATTAGAAAAACCATGCTAGTAATCCGCATAGTTGATAACCCGATGTCGTGCAATTTCAACCAGTCCATTTGCCCACGCAGTAATGCCAGAAGTAGCGCTCCTACAGCACCAACCCCCGCGGCCTCTGTAGGTGTTGCCGCACCCAAAAGAATGGAGCCTAAAACCAGCGCGATAAGTATGAACGGAGGCAGTAGAGCGCTGAGTAATTTGGGAATAGAGGCGCCTTTAGAGGTAATAGCGGGTGCTTGCTCGGGTCTAATTCGGGCGACCAATAAGATCCATGCCAGATAAAGGCCAACTAGAATTAGACCTGGAATTAATGCGCCTACGAAAAGATCTCCCACCGAGACGGTGGCGGTATTCACAACGCCTATCTCTAATTGGGCGCGCTGGTACGCACTGGCAATGACATCACCCAATAGAACCAAAGCAATTGATGGTGGGATGATCTGGCCCAAAGTGCCGGTTGCACAGATTGTGCCCGCCGCTAGGGCCGGGTTATACCCTGCGCGCAACATCGAAGGCAGAGACAATAGGCCCATTGTGACGACGGTCGCGCCAACAATACCCGTGCTCGCTGCCAGCAGTGCGCCCACTAACACCACAGCAACCCCTAGCCCACCAGGCCGGCTGCCAAATAGTTGAGCCATATTGTTGAGCAAATCTTCAGCGATTTTTGCGCGCTCAAGAATATTACCCATCAAAATAAATAGGGGCACCGCAATCAGGGTTTCGTTGCCGATGGTGCCAAAGATTCTGGCCGGAATAGCGGCTAAATACCCGGAATCAAAGGTCCCTAAAATAGTGCCAATCGCCGCAAATACGAGCCCCACCCCGGCAAGGGTTAGAGCAACTGGAAAGCCGGCTAAAAGCACAAGGCAAACGGCTAAAAACATGAGCACCGGTATTTCAATCACAGTGAGATGCCTTGGTAATGAGGGTTTTTAGTGCTTTGATGATTTCTGATAACGCTTGGAGCGCCAGCAGAATGGCCATGACCGGGAGCAACGTTTTTAAAATAAAAACGGCCGGTATGCCGCCGGGTTCAGGGGATGTTTCACGAGCTACCCAGGACTCAACAACATAGTCTTGACTGGCAAAACCTACCAACGCGCAGAGTGGCAGCGTGAAAATGACGTGCCCTAAAGCATCGACCCACGCCCTCGCTCTAGGGCTAAAGCGCTGGTACAGAACATCAACTCGAACATGCCCACCCGCCTGAAGTGTGCAAGACGCGCCCAGCATGAACAGCGCTCCGTGAAGGTAAATCACACTTTCTTGTGCCGCGATGGCACCCACCCCGAAGCCATAACGCAGGATAACCACGAGAACCGTTAATAGAGCCATTAACAGGGGTAACCACCCAATAATGTGTGACAATCGATGCGACAGCCCATCGAGCAGTCGGACTGATAAAATTAAAACGGCCACTTCTTATTCCTTTTAGGATATTTCTGGGCGGAACACAGGTTATCATTCCTTTAACACAGACATCAGGGAGGCCCCATCGTGCTGACAGTCCTTTCCCCAGCTAAGACGCTTGACTACGAAACACCACCTCGTACGCGCAAGGCGACCCAGCCTCATTTTATTGAGCGCGCGGCACAGCTTGTTGACGATGCTCGAGATTTATCACCAGGTGCGTTACAGAAACTCATGGGGATCAGTGAGAATATTGCGCTATTGAATCATGAGCGGTTCATGAATTGGCAGCCAGATTTTAACCTTGATAATGCCAAGCAAGCGGTGCTGGCATTTAAAGGGGATGTTTATACGGGCCTCGATGCCAATACACTTGATGGAAAAGCGCTCACTTTTGCTCAAAAGCACCTGCGCATTCTTTCGGGGCTATATGGTTTGCTCCGCCCATTAGATCTCATGCAGCCTTATCGTTTAGAAATGGGTTTAAAGTTTGAAAATCGCGGTGGCCGTAACTTGTATGAGTTCTGGGGAGAGGAGATAACCCAGTTGCTTGATACCGCGATTGGCAAAAGCGGCAGCATGGTACTGGTTAATTTGGCGTCTAATGAGTACTTTAAGGCCGTAAAGCCACGCCAACTTGATGCCGAAGTGATAACCCCGGTTTTTAAGGACCTGAAAAACGGCGATTATAAAATTATCAGCTTTTTTGCGAAGAAGGCCCGGGGTGTTATGGCGCGATATATAGTTGAGCAACAGCTCAATGAACCCGAGGGCCTGAAGGCATTTTGTGGTGCTGGATATTATTACAGCCACGAGCAGTCAACGGCTGAAAACTGGGTTTTTTTGCGGGATAACGTGCCTGAAGCCAACGGCGCTTAGAGCGATCTGGCGTTTTTCAAGGCGCCTTCTTTAAAGGGTAATAGCTGGGTCGCGTCCACCTTGTAGGCCTTGACCTGCTCTATGTCTCGCGCACAAAAGTCTTTGATGGCCGGTTGGAAACCAGGTTCGGCGACCCAATGATGGGACCGCGTTAACGTAGGTTCGAAGCCTCGTTGTATTTTGTGCTCTCCTTGAGCGCCCGGATCCAATCGTTGGATGCCATTGCTAATACAATACTCTATGCCCTGGTAGTAGCAGGCTTCAAAGTGTAAGCCGTCATACTCCCTAAGGCAGCCCCAATACCGCCCATAAAGCGTGTCAGATGATTGAAAAAATAAAGCGGCTGCCACGGGCTGCTCATTGAGAGAAGCCAGCACCATAACCGGAGCGCTACCTAGCTTCGGACAAAGCTCGGTAAAAAACTCCCGGGATAAATAGCCGCCGTGACCACTGCGCTTCGCATAGGTGGTTTGGTAGCAATAGTGAAAGAAAGACCAATCTTCAGGCAATATATCTGAACCCACACGGGTAACGAGTGACAGCCCTTGAGCAGCAACGTGGTCTCGTTCTTTACGAAGATTTTTACGTTTGCGGCTGCTAAAGAGCTGGAGAAAATCGTCAAAGCTCTCATAACCCCGGTTGATCCAGTGAAATTGACACGTAGCCCTCTCAACCAAATTTAGCTGGTCATCAGCGTCACTCAAATCTGATGTGGAGAATAAGATGTGCCAGCTTGAGAGACCGTGTTTTAGGCAAAACGCCTGAACGGCATGACAAAATTTTTGTTTAGCACCGTCTACTTCTGGACTAAACCAAATCTTTGGGCCACTGGCTGGGGTAAAAGGTGCGGCGGAGACCAGCTTGGGATAATAAGACAGACCACTACGCTGCCAGGCATCAGCCCAAGCCCAATCGAATACGTACTCGCCGTAGGAGTGCTCCTTTAAAAATCCGGGTGCCGCACCCACGACCTTAGACCCGTCGCGTAACACCATATGATGGGGTGCCCAACCACTGTCTTCAGTGGTGC
Organism: Luminiphilus sp.; assembly: GCA_029253085.1. GTDB lineage: Bacteria > Pseudomonadota > Gammaproteobacteria > Pseudomonadales > Halieaceae > Luminiphilus. The sequence goes on from JAQXAF010000043.1 coordinate 71,013, forward strand.
AGCCCGTATCTTCAAGTCCTAATAAAAAGTCGTGACGCAGAAAGGGATAGTCACCACCAAACCAGTGATCCCAATCTGAGGCAGAAATGTCCCTGATGCTGCGGTAAATATCGAGTTGCATGATCTCGCCAGAGCCCGTGTGTCAGATTGGTGATACGTGCTCAGCAAGAAAGTGTCCCACAATGCCTAACAGCATAATGAGACCAATCCATTTACTTTGGTTGAAGGCCTTAAAACAGGCCTCTTCTTGGCGATGACGAATTAACCATTGGTGCCAGCAAAAGAGTAGTGCGATACATAGCACGGCTGCGTAGAACGGCCACGTAAAGCCAAATGCAGCGCCGGTTTGTAGGAAGCATGCTAATGCCCCGGCTTGCATGATGGCGATGAGTCTTCGATCAAGGTGCCCAAATAAGATGGCCGTAGATTTTATACCAATGGCAAGGTCGTCTTCTCGATCTACCATGGCGTATTGGGTGTCATAGACCACCGTCCACAGTAAGTTTCCCAAAAAGAGCCACCACAACGCCTCTGGCAAGGTGTTTGTGACGGCAGCAAATGCCATCGGAATAGACCAAGAAAACGCCGCCCCAAGGACAAACTGCGGTAAATGTGTAACCCGCTTCATGTAGGGATACATCATCGCTAGGGCGACACCCACTAGCGACAACTTTACGGTCAATGCGTTGGTTAATAACACCAACGCCAGCGCGATTGAGAGTAGCAACAGGAGTAGCGCGAGGGCTTCCTTTGTCGATACTAGCCCCGTGACGAGAGGTCGATCACGGGTCCGTGCTACGTGACCATCGAGTTTGCGGTCGGCAAGATCGTTAGCGACACAGCCTGCTGCGCGCATTACTACGATGCCTAGCCCAAAGATGCAGAGTATTTTGAGGTCTGGCCAACCTTCGCTGGCAATAATCAGTGCCCATGTCGTGGGCGCAGCTAGCAGCCAGGTCCCGATAGGCTTGTGGAAGCGCATGAGTCGCCATAGTCCCTGCAGTTTACTATCTGAGCCAGGGGGCTCGGGCTGCGCTGATGGGCTTGGGACAGAAGAGGTCATAGTGCGGTATCAAAAAGATCAACAGTAAGCGGTATTGTAACCTGTTCAGACCCTAGCAAAGGCCTGTCGTTCTCCTGTCCAACGGTCGACAAGCAAAGTGCAACGATCTGGGTAGTTCTGTACGAGGCTCTCGGCTATTTCGGCGACCTGCTCTAGTAGCATTTCATGGGCGGGTAACTGCGCCACACGAAATGAGGTCAAGCCGGTTTGACGCGTGCCGAGAAGCTCTCCGGGCCCCCGGAACAGCAGGTCCTGTTCGGCTATGTAAAAACCATCATTACTGCGTCGCATGACATCTAAGCGCTCTCGACCCCTTTGGCTCAAGGGAGCTTGATATAAAAGCACACAGTGACTTGCAGTGGCGCCTCGTCCTACTCGACCTCGCAGTTGATGCAGCTGGGCGAGCCCTAGGCGCTCAGGGTTTTCAATAATCATGAGGCTTGCATTGGGGACATCAACACCAACTTCGATCACCGTAGTGGCAACTAGCAACTCAATTTTTCCCGCCTTAAACGCCGCCATCATCGCTTCTTTATCTGCTGGCGGTAGGCGTCCATGAATGAGGCCAATGTGCAGGTTGGGCAGCTGAGCTTGCAATAACTCTGCCGTGGCTTCCGCCGCCCGGGCGTCAAGGTTTTCAGATTCTTCGATCAGGGTGCATACCCAATAAGCTTGTCGACCCTCGCCACAGCCCGCACCAACGCGCTGAATTACTTGATCTCTGCGTTGGCTATCTAAAAGCGTAGTTTGCACGGGTGTCCGTCCCGGGGGCAGTTCGTCGATGACAGAGCAATCGAGGTCTGCATAGGCCACCATTGACAGAGTGCGGGGAATCGGCGTGGCGGTAAGTACCAACTGGTGAGGAAGTGCCTGTCCCGACGCTTTTTCGGTGAGTGCCAGTCTCTGATGGACGCCAAATCGGTGTTGCTCGTCTACAATGACCAGCGCCAGCGAGGCGAAGGTGACTCCTTCTTGAAACAACGCATGGGTGCCGACCACCAGGGCGACTGCCCCCTCACTAATCTCCTGCAATACAGCACTGCGTGCTCGACCTTTGACTCTTCCACTCAGCCAAGCGATACGAACGCCAAAGGGTTCTAACCATTGCTTAAAGGTTTGTAAGTGTTGCTCCCCTAATAACTCTGTTGGCGCCATTAGTGCGACCTGCTGACCCGCTTCTATAGCGGTGATGCAGGCCATGGCAGCCACAAAGGTTTTACCGGATCCAACATCACCCTGAATCAGTCTCAGCATGGGACTGGGTAATGTCATGTCATGGGCTATCTCTTGAATGACTCTTTGCTGTGCCGCAGTGGGCTTAAACGGCAGGTGGCTGAGGAACGGCCCGGCTATAGATTGATCGCTTTTCATAGCTACAGCCAGACACGCTTTTTCTTGTGCCCGGAGCATTTGTAAGGACAAATTGTGGGCGACTAGCTCTTCCAAGGCTAATCTTAGCTGTGCTGGATGCTCCCACTCGCGAATGCGATCTATTGGTGCATTTGGGGGTGGGCGGTGCAGAAATTGAATGGCCTCAACCAGCGCAAAGGGGGAGTCAGTAATACCGAGTAATAAATCTTCGGGAGAATTCTGCTTGAGAATGATCAGAGCTTGGTCCGTAAGTTTTCGCCAAAGACCCTGCCCTAAACCTTCAACTGTCGGATAAATGGGTGTGAGGGCAGCTTCCAGAAAAGTGTCCGCCTCTTCAAGACGATATTCAGGATGGACCATATCGAGGCCAGCACCCGATCGACGTGCCTGACCAAACAAAGCAATAGGTAAGCCCGGCTTCATTTGTTGCGCCTGTGCCCGGCGAAAGTGAAAAAATCGAACGGTAAGCATGCCCGTACCATCCTCTACTTTCACGATAAGTGTTGGCCTGCGACCAGGCACGATGCTGGATAAACGGATAGACCCTTGGATGACCGCATCAACACCATCTTTAAGACTGCCAATCGCCGTTAACTGAGTGCGGTCTTGGTAACGCAGTGGAAAGTGATAAAGAATATCTTCGACACAACACAGACCAAGCTCCTCAAGCCGCTGCTGAAGTTTTGGGCCTACGCCGCGTAAGGTTCCAACGGAAGCGCTCAAAGCATGGCTTGGCGTCGAAGTCATTGAAAAGGGTTCATTGATTAAGGGTCACACAATAGCCTATGTGAAAGGGCATAATAGAGGCATCATAGTCTGTGAGAGAGGGTTGGGTGAAGTCACCACATGTTTTGATCGTTGGGTGCGGCGACCTTGGTCAACGCCTCGGCTTGCAGCTGAGGTCTGAAGGTTGGCAAGTCAGCGCTATGCGTCGCCGTTCTTCCCAGCTGCCCGAGGGCTTTGACGCTATTCAAGGCGATTACACGCAACGGGCTGACCTTGAAGGTCTTGTCAGTCTGCAGCCAGATTATGTGGTGTTTACGCCCCTACCTGCTGCGAGGGACTCTGCCGGCTATTATCAAGGCTATGCTGCTCCCGTGATGCTGATGGCGGAGCTGGGGCTATTGTCATCGGTAAAAGGCGGCGTTTTGGTCTCTTCCACCCGTGTTTTCGCTGAAGCCGATGGGGGTTGGGTCGATGAGAGCTCTCCCCTCTCCCAATCAGACCCCTTGGCAGCGTCTATCATAGAGGCAGAGCGTCTATTTTTAGCGGCCTGCACGGGTGCGACAGTCCTGCGGGCATCAGGGATTTACGGCGATTGGCCGGGCATGTTGATTCAGCGATTACAAAAAGGCCTCTGCAGCCCAGACCCTGAGCGCATTAGTAACCGGATCCATCGTGAGGATCTCGCTGGAATTATGGCGTTTTGTTTGCGCCGCCTGGAAAGTGGAACAACGAACGACCCCGTGTATATCGCTAGTGACCATTTGCCATCTCGTGTCGGTGAGATTGAAACCTGGTTGATCAACGGGCTTGGCCTTGCCATTAAAACCGGTGTTGCGCCGTCACGTCTGGCAAATCGGCGGTGCAGCAGTCAACGTCTCCGTGATGCGGGTTATCGCTTTCGTTATCCAGATTATCGGGCGGGGTTCTCAGCGCTTATTAGCCAGTACTTACCTAAAGATAAGAGCGCAGTAGACAGCCTCAAAGACTGAGGATCGCTTCTATCTCGACTGCCACGCCTTTGGGTAATGCGGCAACTTCAACGCAGGCCCGAGCTGGATAGGGCTCGTCAAAGTGTTGTTCCATGATGGTATTGACGGCAGCGAAGTTTCCTAGATCGGTGACAGAAATGTTAATTTTTACCGCGTCATTGAGCTCGCCACCGGACGCTTCTGCTATTGCTGCGAGGTTCGCAAAGACCTGCTGGGTTTCTGCCTCTATTCCACCGCTGACACAAGTCATGGTCTTGGGGTCTAGAGGAATCTGCCCTGAAATCCAGACCGTGTTCCCTACTTTAATCGCTTGAGAGTAAGGGCCTATGGCTGCAGGGGCAGCTTCAGTAGAAATAATGGCTCTATTAGACATGGATATTCTCCTGATTAGGAATTTTAGGGGATGGCGTTCAGCGACGGCTGATTCGTATAACCCGCCGCACGCCTTCAACCGTTCTCAGCCGCTTCATGATGCGCGCAAGGTGAATGCGGCTGTGCACTTGCAGCTCAATATCAACGTAGGTGTACTGGGCATCCTTATCGGTGGTCGATATCCGGTCGATGTTCATACCGACGGTACTAAGCCTCGTCGCAACTACAGCAATAATGCCCCGACGGTTTTCAGATTCGAGCCGAAGTGCAGCTGAATAGAGCCCTTCGACGTCTTCATCCCAGCGAAGGTTCATCATGCGTTCGGGGTGCTCGCGCATTTCAAGTAAATTTCTGCAGTCCTCGCGATGCACCACCAGCCCCTTTTCAGGACTCAGATACCCGCCAATTGGGTCTCCCGGTAACGCACAACAACACTTGGCGTAAGTCACAATGAAGCCTTCTGTACCGCGAATGGCTACGGCTTCATTCCGATCAGGGTCGACCGGTCCTGCGGTGGCACCAGCGATCCGGCTCGCTACGATCTGGGGTAACAAGTTCCCGAGGGCAATATCGATAAATAAAGTCTCGAGGCTAGTGCTGCCCAATTTCTTAAGTGTTGGCTCTAGCAGCTCGCCCATAAAGTCATCAATTCTGACACCGTGTGCAATGAGTGCTTTATTTAAAAGATTGCGACCTAACTCAACTGAATCCTCTCGGCGCTGATCCTTGAGAAAGTGTCGAATGTGCGTCCGTGCCCTTGCGGTTACGACGTAATTGAACCAATCAGGGTTGGGTCTACCGTTGGGTGAGGTAATAATTTCAATCGTTTGTCCGCTTTCAAGAGGCTCAGAAAGCGGCGCGAGACGTCGATTTATTCGACAGGCGACGCAGGCATTACCAATATCAGTATGTACCGCGTAAGCGGCATCAACTGCCGTTGCGCCGCGGGGCAGCTCCATGATGTCCCCTCGCGGTGTAAAAACATAAACTTCATCAGGAAAGAGGTCCATTTTGACGCTTTCAATGAACTCCATTGGATTGCCAGCCCGCTGCTGCATTTCCAAAAGCCCTTGTACCCACTCCCTTGCCCGGGTATGTGAGGCGCTTGCTGATCCATCATCAGACTTATATAGCCAGTGGGCAGCGATGCCGTTGTTGGCCATGTCCTCCATTTCTCGCGTGCGGATTTGAATTTCTACGGGGATCCCATGCATACCTTTTAATACGGTGTGCAACGATTGGTAGCCATTTGCTTTAGGGATGGCGATATAGTCACTGAATTCTCCTGGAACCGGCTTGTAGAGGCTATGAACCACTCCAAGGACGCGATAGCAGTCATCAACTGACTCAACGATGATACGAAA
>JAQXAF010000061.1 GCA_029253085.1 Luminiphilus sp.
ACCAACCAATTGGCAAAGCCCGCCACACGCTCCGCCGCATCGCGGTAGGTCATGCGTTCATCAAGGTACACAAGATACTCAGCTTCACCGTGTCCGGTCGCCAACATCCACAGATCGCGGATACTGTTAGGGGCGTTGACGTAACCCAGCAGTGACTGCCCCGCAACATCGACCTGCCCTACCTCCAATAGAGATCCGGGTTGAGTAACCAATTTTCTGGCCGCTTCATAACTTGCGATACTACTCATGGTCTGTCCTTATCGGGATTCTTAGTTAGGGTTTAAGCAGCCCTACTTGGGTTGCGCGAGCAAGCATAACCACAGCATACTTGCCGATCAAATTTTTACTCACATTCGTCTGCTTCTGGGACGTTTTCGCGGTTGTAAGTCAAGGGGTTGCACTTGAGCACACAAACATTAGATCTTTCAAAACTCAATGATTGGCTAAAAGCGAACGTGTGTGACTTCAGTGGCTCGCTAACGGCCGAGAAGTTTGCCGGCGGACAGTCAAACCCTACCTTTAAGGTGACCGCAGGCGAACGTGAATTTGTGCTGAGGCGCAAGCCCCCGGGTCAGCTACTAGCCTCAGCCCACGCGGTCGACCGAGAGTATCGGGTTATTTCCGCGCTGCAAAATAGCGATGTCCCCGTGCCGGGTGCCGTGGCGCTGTGCGAAGACGACGATATCATCGGGTCTATGTTCTATCTTATGGAGTACATGGAAGGCCGAGTTTTTTGGGATCCGGTGTTGCCTGAGCTCAGTAATACTGAACGCAGCGCAGTCTATGACGATATGAACCGGGTGCTTGCTGCAATGCATAGTATTGATGTGGCCGATGTTGGCTTGGGCGATTACGGTCGGCCCGGAAATTATTTTGAACGCCAAGTGGGTCGCTGGACCAAACAATATCGAGCGTCAGAAACTGAAACCGTGTCCGAGATGGAAGAGCTGATGGCCTGGCTGCCGGAAAACATGCCTGCTGACGACGGCCGAGTGGCTCTGGTTCATGGCGACTATCGTTTGGACAACGTTATGTTTCATCCCACCGAGCCAAAAATCATAGCGGTATTAGATTGGGAACTTAGCACCCTAGGCAACCCTATCGCTGACCTAGCCTACCAAGTCATGGCCTGGCAACTTCCGCGGGATGCGGGAATTACTGGCTTAGGCGGCATAGACCGCACACCGTTAGCAATTCCAGAGGACAGCAGCTACGTCACACGTTATTGCGAACGGACCGGTCGGGACGAGATTAAGCATTGGAATTTCTATTTGGCGTTTTGCTTTTTCCGTCTTGCGGCAATTGTCCAAGGTGTAAAAAAACGCGCACTCGATGGCACGGCCTCAAGCGCCGAGGCAGAGAGTCGAGGCAATCTCGTACATCCACTTGCTGAACTCGGTATGTCTTATATTAAAAGCTAAGCTACGGGGTTCATAGCGAGGCCTACGCATCAGTGTGTCATTCTCATTGGCTTCTGCGCCGCCTCTGCTGGCCCTGCAGACTTAGCTGCGGCTTTGCGGCCCCTTCGAGGCTTCACGGCGGCAGAGGCAGTGTCAGCGCGACTGCTGAGCCTTTCGCGCTGTGCACGGGTGGCAGCAGGTCTGCGACGTGAGGAACGGGGCTTCCTGACAGCGGCTGGATCGGGCCGCAAATCACCGTATTCATATCGATAGAGAATATCTTCCAAGGTCCGCGATATTTGGGTGCAGCGCCTAATCGCCTCAACTTTCTCATAGCAGGCATGCGCGCCGTGGTGAGTTAGGCGAATCAACTCTTCTTCATTGAGGTGTGACAGCAAGCGTAAAGGGTTAGCCAGCCGAAAACTCGGCATAATATTGATATCGCCCGTGTATTCTTGATCCATGAGTGCATGTAAACCGTGTAGCATCATATTGAACCGCGGCCACTTGTCACCGCGCTTCTGGGCCAAGCCCCGATAAAAATTGAGAAACTCTCGCCCAACACCCACACCCAATGCCCCGGCTGCTTTGGAAAGCCCTCCGCGGTCCTCATCTTTGGAAATAAATGCCGTTGCGATCGGATTTACCATACTCACAATGTGATGGTTCGTGCCAAAAAGTCGGGACAGCCGTTTAGCGGGCAGATCGTCCGCCACAGACCCGTCTATCCAACGCCGCCCGGGTAGGTATGGTTGAGGCTCACCGTGAACATTGCGGGCCATCAACATCACAGCTGGAAAAACCCCCGGAACAGCACAGGAGGCCATTACGGCCGATCTTATGTAAACATTCGGCGAGGTCACTGCATTGAGCAGACGCGATCGCTGGTGTGGTTCAGCAGGTGCGATGGTAATACTGACCTGCCTGCCGGTTTTTGCATACGCCTCTTCAAATGTTGCATTCGGAATCAAGCGCTCAATAAGTTGTTCAAGATCGTCGAGAGAAATACTCGGGCCGCCCGTTAATAATTTGCGCAGGAACCCCGTTTCTTCCTTCGCGCCATTTTGCAGTATGGCAAGCTCCTCGAGATCGGCCACCTCATCATCAGTATGACAAGCCAGAACCCCGGCAACGAGGGCCCCCGCACTTGAGCCAGAAATGACGCGCGGCAGTAAGCCCTGCTCCAGCAAAACGTTCACGACGCCCAGATGAAGGAAACCCAAAACGCCGCCACCACTGAGCATTAACGCTGAACGGCCAAAACAAATGTTGGCACGGTAGAAGAAATCTATTTTTTGCTGCGCCGGAATTATGCCGTCATCGAGCTCAGCCAGCAATTTTAACGAGGCGTCGATCTCATCGATGTAATCTTCAATCAGACGTTTTGTACCGGCCTTAGCCATCCGGTACAGCACCCCCTTGCCCATACCACCCATGTTGCCATGAATGCCTTCATTGAGGGCGTAGAGTAAACCCTGGTGGTCTGACCGAGCGCGCAGGTTGCGCAGCCGATCGAGTCGCAAACGGATTTGTGCGTAGTCATACAGGTCCGTGTGCTCTATGTGTCGCCAGTCTGTCATCCCCGTAAGATCGTCATGATCACGGGCTGCAACTAACCAATCGGCGTAGTTCTCAGTGTTGGCCATGTCCCGTGCCAACGCCTTGAGTTTCCGTTTATTCCGCACCCTCACCTCGTACCACTATGGGATCAGCGCCCAGCTTATTACTGTTAAGCCTCCGGGTATATGGACTGAATCAATAAATGCTCGAAAAATCCTAGTCAACCCCGGAATATTTCATAAAATAAATAGGTTTATCATGCAGTTATAGATTTTATATAAATCGAATTATCAAGCGCCAACAAAGCACTTAAAGCCCGATTATCGCCCAGATAAACCTCCGACTTCGGGCGCTAACCTCACTTGTTTTCGTTTCGATATGCGTCCATCAAGTGGCGCTTGTAAAGCTTACCGTTATCCATTCGTGGAAGCTGTTCCATGAAATCTAAATTTCTAGGGATTTTTATATGTGACAACCGCTCTTTTAACCACTCCAGAAGCTCAATAGCCGTTTCATCGGTAGCATCACCCCAATTGGCGGGCTGCACAACTGCCTGGACCGCCTCACCAAATTCGTCACAAGCAACGCCAAAAACAGCCACATCGGCCACCTTGGCATGATTGATGAGCAGATTTTCAATCTCCGCAGGGTAAATATTGACGCCACCCGATATGATCGTGAAATTTTTGCGGTCGGTGAGATACAAATAGCCCTCTTCATCGAGGTACCCCATGTCACCCACAGAGGTCCAACCATCTTTGTTGTATGCCTCCGCAGTCTTCCCCGGCTCATTGTGGTATTCAAATTTATTGTCAATATCGGAAAACCAGATCCCTCCGACCTCCCCTGCTGGCAGCTCATTGCCCTCCTCGTCCAACACGTGAGGAACGCCGAACAGCGGGCGACCGACCGAGCCTTTATGGTTTAGCCAATCATTGGAGTCAATCAAGGTGAAACCCGCGCCTTCACTCGATGAATAGTATTCAAGGATCACAGGCCCCCACCAATCAATCATTTGCTCCTTTACATCAATCGGGCATGGCGCTGCCGCGTGTATAGCCATTTGCATCGAGCTGGTATCGAACTGGGTCCGCTGCGCCTCTGGTAGCTTAAGCATTCGAACGAACATAATCGGCACCCACTGGCTGTGGGTGATGCGATGTTCTTGTATCAATTCCAAAGCACGAAGCGCGTTAAATTTTTCCATAATGATGGAGGTGCCACCCGTATCCAGAACAACCAGGTTGTAGTGCAAAGGCGCCGCATGATAAAGCGGCGCCGGAGACAAATACGTTGTTTCTGGGCCAAACCCAAAGGCTGCCCCCAAAGACAGTGTTAAGGGCAACGGCTCATCAAAAACCTCGGTGTAAGGCTTGCTGTAAACCCCTTTGGGTTTGCCGGTGGTTCCCGATGAATACAGCATCGTTGTCCCCATGGCTTGGTCATCAATGGTCGAGCTTGGCAGCGTATCAACGGTCTCCTCCCAGGAGAGAAACCCGTCTTCGATGCCGCCGATCATATAAAAGTGCTCAAGATCCCCAGCGTTTCCCACCATGTGCACCGCGACAGAAGCCAAAGCATGCGATGCAACAAAAAGTTTAGCCCCACAGTTTTCTAAAATATAAGCCGTTTCATCTTCCTTTAAATGCGTGCTGATTGGCGTGAAAATAACCCCAGATCGCATAGCACCCGTCGTAATTTCAAGAAATTGTCGACAGTTTTCCACCATAATGGCGACGTGATCACCGGGCTTAAGCCCGCAGAGGCGAAACAGGTGGGCAACCTGATTACTTCTGGCCTCTAGCTCTCCGTAAGTGACCATCTCACCAGAGTTCGCCATGATGAAGGCGGGTTTATGTGGTGTTTCAGCAGCAGTAATTGATATATGGGGCATCAGGGCTCTCGCAATGGTATGTTTCGCTTACTATACAAGAGCGCGCAGCGAGTTAAAGCAAAGGAGGTAAAAGTGACGGTTGGTGACCCTCTCAAGCCCATGGCGCCCGAGCAGCTGCGCCTTGCTGCACGTCAGGGAAAATTCAATGAACCCACGAGCGGTATGGCCCCGGGGTTCGTCCAATGTAATTTGGTGATCGTACCCCAGTATTATGCCGGAGATTTCGCGGAGTTTTGTCGACGCAATCCAAAGCCCTGCCCACTACTGGCTGTAAGCCCAAAGCCTGGTGACTTTAGCTTGCCCGAGCTTGGGCTTGATGTTGATGTGCGCACTGACCTACCCCGCTACCGGCGCTGGGAAGATGGCGCGTTAGTCGATGAACCGACTCACCTGCTCGATCACTGGACTCCTGACCATGTGGCCTTTGCCTTGGGCTGCTCGTTTTCTTTCGAAGAAGCACTTCTTGCTGGCGGGCTTGAAATTCGAAATATTTCTGAGGGCGTCAACGTCCCGATGTTCCGCACGAATCAGCCGTGTATATCCGCAGGTCCCTTTGCAGGCAACTTGGTGGTTAGCATGCGACCAATGAAGCCTAAAGACGCCATTAGGGCCATCCAAATTTGCACCCGATTCCCCGCAGTTCACGGCGCCCCTGTGCACTTTGGCGACCCCTCTCAAATCGGGATAGCAAACCTTCAGCAACCCGATTTTGGCGACGCCGTATCAATAAACGAAAACGAAGTCCCCGTATTTTGGGCCTGCGGAGTCACGCCACAGGTCGCACTCGAAAATGCCAAAATACCCTTGGCTTTTACCCACGCTCCCGGTTACATGTTGGTATCCGATAAACCCAATATAGGACTTGCCGTACTGTGAAAGCCGTAAAAAGCGTGGTCAGGCGCACGCGAAAAAAACAACCCAGCCCATTAAATATCAAGCTTAACTGTGATTTGGGTGAAGGTTTTGGTGCCTACACAATGGGCTGCGATGAGGACATCATGCCGCTTATTGACTGTGCGAACGTGGCCTGCGGCTTTCATGGCGGTGATCCCTCTATCATCCGTCAAACAGTCTTACTCGCCAAACGCCACAAGGTCGAAATGGGTGCCCATGTGGCTTATCCCGATTTACAGGGATTCGGACGCCGCTCAATGACTCTCCGAGGTCAGGAGCTTATCGACTGCATTCAGTATCAGATATCCGCACTCGATGGGATGGCGCGCACCCATGGTGCCCGGGTTACCTATGTCAAACCACACGGCGCGCTTTACAACGATATGAATGCCGACGAGTCACTTGAAAGAACCGTCATGCAAGCGGTTGCATCGTGGTACCGCCCCCTTGAACTGGTCCGACTGGCCACGCCTCGAGATAAAAAATCGGTTGAGATCGCCTTTGAGTACGGTCTGAGCCTGCGTTTTGAAGCCTTTGCGGACCGAGGCTACACGCGTGCAGGCCACTTGGTGCCGCGAGATAAGCCCGGCGCGATTTTGGATGTCGACGCCGCAGTTGCTCAGGCGAAAGCCATCGCCTCAGGGACACTGCGCAGCGTTAAGGGACACAAACTCAATATTGTCCCAGACACTCTATGTGTTCACGGCGATACCCCGGCAGCGCTTGAGATGCTCAAAGCGATTCGCTTAGCACTACAACCACCCGCAGACTAAGCTATGCGCTGGAGTTATGCCGGTCTAACGGGTATCCGATTGAGTTATGATGACTCACCGAGCCCTGCTGTCACCGCAAGCCTCCTTAGGTTGCGAGACCGGCTGCACACAAAATACCCGAAGGGACTGACCGACTGTGTACTCGGCTATCGAACCCTCACGCTGTTTTTTGATCCTGCAGCGCTCTCTCGAGAGACTTTGCTAGCCGCCATTGAGGCGTTAGACGACGATCTAGACGCGATGTCCGACTTCCGCCAAGACTCAGGTCAGGCCGTCGAGTTGCCTGTGTGGTACGCGGAAGAATCAGGTCAAGATTTACCCGCCGTTGCCGAGCGCAGCGGGCTTTCGGTGGATGCGGTGATTGCGCTGCATTCCAGCATTTCTTATACCGCCTATGCCACCGGTTTTGCGCCGGGTTTTTGTTACCTAGGCGAAGTCTCTGAGCAGTTGGAAATGCCCCGTTTACGAACGCCTCGGCGGGCAGTGCCGCCGGGAAGCGTCGCCATCGCAGATCGGCAAACAGCGGTTTATCCGTCACTTTCCCCCGGGGGATGGCATTTATTAGGACGCTGCCCCCTCTCGCTCTTCGATTTAGAGAAATCACCGCCTGGCTTGATCACTGTGGGTGATCAGGTGTCATTTAGGCCCATTTCTCGAGATGAGTTTCTCTCGCTGGGTGGGACGTTGTGACTGGGCTTCGCGTAGTCAAAACAGGCTTGCTAGCCACGGTGCAAGACCTCGGTCGTATTGGCTACCTGGGGCATGGGGTCACTACAGGTGGCGCGCTAGACGCATTTTCGCTTCGCTGTGCAAATCGGCTGCTTGGCAACGCTGATAATCTCGCGGGTATCGAAATAGCACTGACCGGGCTGACGCTCATGGCGACCTGCAATCTTCAGCTGGCCTTGTGTGGTGCCCCCGCTACGCTCCTTATCAACGGTGAACAACAATTCATGGATCAAGCGCTATACGTGCCGTCTGGATCAACCATTACTATTGGTAGAACTTTGACCAGCACCTACAGCTATCTAGCGGTTAAAGGCGGAATATCAACGCCACCGGTTCTTGGGAGCCGTAGCACCGTTGTTCGAGAGGGTATAGGCGGACTCGATGGGCAAGCCCTAAAAGCGGGAGACTTATTGCCGGTCGCAGATCTGATCGATCCGACAACTGGCTCAGCCCCGAAGCATCTCTGGCGGCGTCAGCTGCACGGTAAAACAGACCCTCAAAATGGTATTCTGCGCCTGAGATTTGTGCCGGGATTACACTACGACGATGTTACCCAAAACTGCAGAGACACTCTGTGTGCTCAAAGCTTTACGATTTCAGGTGCAGCGAATCGTATGGCCGTCCCTCTGAATGGCAACCCGATCGACACTGGGCTGACAAAACTTTGGTCAGAAGCCACCTGCTTAGGCTCGATTCAAATACCTCCCGATGGCCAACCCTTAGTGCTTCTAAATGATCGCCAAACCATGGGGGGCTACCCGCAGCTAGGGGTGATCATTTCCCTCGACCGTGTGCGACTGGGGCAAGCAAGAGCGGGACAGCAGGTCCAGCTCGAAGCAATGACTCTGGCCGCGGCGGAGCAAGTCGTTTGGTTACATGAACACTACGAGGAAACGCACCTTAAGGCCCTTGATCGCCTTGGAGGCACCGCACCTTGACCTCGTTAGTGGACATTAGCCGGTCGATAGAAAGGGCCCTAGTTGCGAGGAACCCGAGGGGAATGCGGTGTGTACAAGAATCGCTGCCATCTGGCTATCTTTTGCGTGCTGCACAACGGGTTGTCGCAGCTGAAGGCAATGTCATTATTTGCACTGGCTTCCCGGTAGCGGGCACCTTTGAAACCGATGGGCCTCCCGGAGCGTTTGCGCTCTATCATTTTATAGAAAGTCTAGGGAGCAAGCCCTGGCTACTCACCGGGGACGCGATCATCCGTGCTCTTGGGGAATCTATTCGAACTTGGCCACTGAAAAGCTTTGACTTCGAGGCTGCTCATGCGGAGGCACAGGGGCTACTGCTTGATCTGGCGCCTTCACTCATTATTATGATTGAAAGACCGGGTGCCGCAGCAGATGGACGCTTCTACAATATCGCCGGAAAAGATATCACCGCGCATTGTCGACCCGTAGAACCACTTTTAGAACTCGCAACCTGCCCCGTTATTGCCATAGGAGATGGCGGCAATGAAGCGGGCATGGGGCGCGCGGGTCAGATACTTGACACCCTCGATATAAAGCCCGCAAGCGTTGGTTGCGATGAGCTCATTGTTGCTGATGTTTCCAATTGGGGGGCCTATGGATTAATCGCCTTGGCCGAGGCAATTTGCGAGCGCCCTGTTCTCGATTGGCTCGATAGCGATGCGCTTTTGCAGCGCTGTGTCGATCTAGGCGCCGTTGACGGCGTCAGCCATGAGCCGACCAATACCGAAGATGGCTTTAAAGCAGCAGTGGGTGAAGCGCTAATCGAAGAAATCAGGCAACTAATCAGCAGGGGTAAAGAAACATGACGATCGCATACCTAAACGGTAAATTTGTGCCTCTAGAGGATGCGCGTATTTCACCGATGGATCGTGGCTTCCTTTTTGGTGACGGCATTTACGAAGTCATACCCTCTTATAACGGACAGCTCGTGGGCTTTCAGCGACATATGCAGCGGTTTGACCAAGGTCTTGCTGCGATTCACCTTGAAAATCCCATGTCAGTCGAGGAATGGCAATCGCTCTTCCGTGATATAACCGCGCAAAACCAAGGTGAATATCAGGGAGTGTATTTGCAGGTGACCCGGGGCCCTTCTGCGGTGCGCAACCATCGGTTTCCTGCTGAATGCCAACCCACAGTGTTTGCCTATACCTTCACCGTAAACGCGCCCTGTGACGGCAATCCCGACACAGCCACTTGCTACCGAGTCGCCACCGCTAAGGACCGCCGTTGGAAGCGCTGCGATATTAAATCTGTTGCGCTCCTTGGCAATGTGCTGCATATGATGGAGGGGGTTGACGCTGGCGCAGATGAGATTATTTTATTCAACGAACGAGAAGAGCTCACAGAGGCTGCTGCCTGTAATGTGTTCATTGTTAAAAATAAATCGGTAATCACCCCGCCCTTGGATATCGAAAAATTACCGGGAGTTACGCGCAACATGCTGATCGATATTTTGCGCAAGAACGATTGGCAGATGGAAGAACGCGCGATTACGCGCGATGAGGTTATGGCCGCAGACGAAGTTTGGCTCACCAGCTCGACCAAAGAAATTGCGCCTGTGGTCGCCATCGACGGCCACAGCGTGACTGATGGCAAACCCGGGCCGGTGTGGGCAGCAGCGCAATCGCTGTTTGCATCCCATCGTTTCAGCGCTTGAGATAAATCGTGCCAAGACCTACTACGCTATCTGTTGATCTCGATGCCCTCTTGAGCAACGCTGCCACGACGCGCAGCCTCGCGGGGAACCGTAAAATTCTGGCCTCGGTCAAAGCCAATGCTTATGGGCACGGCCTCTCCCGTTGCAGTAAGGCCCTGAGTCAAAATGTCGATGGCTTCGCAGTCGCGTTTTGTGAAGAGGCCGTCGTACTCCGTCAGCAGGGCATTTCCTTACCACTATTGCTGCTGGAAGGCCCATTCGATCGCGACGATGTTGATGCCATCAATGAACACGACCTGATGGTAGCGATACACGACCACCATCAAATCGACTTACTCGAGAAAGCCAGCTACCGGTTTACCTCTCCAGTGTGGATCAAAATTGACACTGGAATGCATCGATTGGGCTTTTCTCCAGCAGAGGCGTCTACGGTCGATCAGCGCCTGCGCCAACTGGGGGCACATTCGACGATTCTCATGACTCACTATGCCGAGGCGGAACATCCTTCATCAGCGTTGACCCTAGAACAACAACGAGTCTGGCAAGCATCAACAAGCTCAATGCCACCAACCCGCAGCGCGGCTAATTCCGCGGCCATCATGAATGCCTTGGCAACTGCCACCGATTGGGTACGCCCGGGCATTATGCTCTACGGGGCAGCGCACACCGACCCCCTCAAAGGCCTTCCCCTTGAACCGGTTATGTCTTTAACGTCAGAAGTCATGGCACTGCGTAAAATTTTGGCGGGTGACACGGTCGGGTACGGAGGAAGATGGCGGGCACCGCGGGATAGCCTGATCGCAACAATTCCTGTGGGCTATGGGGACGGTTACCCAAGAGGCGCCGAAGACGGAACACCCGTGTGGCTCCAGAGCCAACGGTTCCCACTGGCCGGTAGGGTTTCGATGGATATGATTACCGTCGACGTGACTGACTTTCAAGCCTGCCAAATTGGCACGCCGGTTGAGCTCTGGGGCAAACATTTATCGGTCAATGAAGTTGCTAAGCATGCGGGTACGATTGGCTATGAACTTCTCACGCGGCTGACGGGCAGAGTACCTGTCATTTACCACCCCTAATATGCTGATTCCCTGCATCTCAATCAGAGTCTGTATGACCTTAATTCGGCCGAAAAAAACATTAATCGTGGCACGCTGAGGCTACTATGTTTTCAAACACTCCCGATTCCAGCAGCATCAACGCTAACGACGTCGCCCCGCTCCCTGATGGCAGCCTACTCGCCGCCCTTGATCTTGGCAGTAACTCGTTTCATCTATTAATTGGGCGTTTGGAGCACGGTGAGATCAAGCCTGTACACACTCTCGCAGAAAAGGTTCAGCTCGGCGCAGGCCTCAATGGACGCACGCTTTCACAAGGTGCCATTGAGCGCGGTCTCGCCTGTCTCAAACAATTTGCTCAATTACTGCAAAGCGTGGAGCCCTCACGAATTCGAGTCGTCGGAACCCACGCGCTACGCAGGGCGAATAATCGCCAAGAGTTCACCCGACCCGCAGAACAAATTCTCGGAGTTCCCATTGACGTGGTCTATGGCCGTGAAGAAGCGCGTCTCGTATACCTCGGTGTCGCCCACGCACTAGCTGATGACGAACGAAGCCGACTCGTAGTAGACATTGGTGGCGGGAGCACAGAGTTTATTGTGGGAAGACGCTTTGAACCAACTCGCCTAGAGAGCTTACAGCTAGGTTGTGTCAGCTACGCGAACACCTACTTTCCAAACGGAAAAATCAGTAAACGCCGCTTCTGCAATGCCTATGAACAGGCCATGATTGAGGTCTCTCATATTCGCAAGCATTACAGCGCCAAACATTGGTCCGAAGCTGTTGGCTCCTCAGGCACACTGCAGGCGATAGAAGCGCTGATCAGAATCAATGGCTGGAGCCATAACGGTATCGACAGAACGTCCCTCGAGCGGCTACGAAAATCACTGCTAAAATACAAACACGCCGATGAAATTCCGTGGGAAGGTCTCAACGATAAGAGACGGCAAGTTTTAGCCGCTGGCGTGGCTATAGCCCTAGCCATTTTTAGGGGTCTCGATATTGAAAAAATGCGCACATCAAAGGGGGCACTTCGAGAAGGTGTCGTTTATGACTTGGTGGGCAGGTTACGTCATGAGGATGTCCGTGAACGATCGATTGGCGCTATCCTTGCACGATACAACGCCGATCCTGTGGCCTCTGCCGGTGTTGCAACGACCGTCAGAGATCTCTCCACAGCGGTTGGAAAGGTGTGGGGATTAGGTCGCCGCGATATCGAATTGTTGGTCTGGGCTGGAAGGTGCCACGCCATCGGCGTTGGCATCTCGCAAAAACACTACAATCGGCATTCGGCTTACCTACTAGAAAATTCCGACTTGCCAGGCTTCTCCCAAGGAGAGCAGGAGCTACTCGCCACGCTCGTTAATTATCAACGCGGCAAGCTTCGCCAAAATGAACTGAACGCCATACGTATCAAACACGGCGAGAAGGTTGTCAAAATGCTGGCAATCGTGCGCCTCGCGGTCGTCTTGAAGTGGGCAGAAGACCTAGAGGGCTTGCAAGTTAAGGCGTCCAGTATATCGCTTCACCTTTGCTTTTCTGCAGGGTGGTACAAGAATCACCCCCTCACAACGAAAGAGCTTTCAGCAGCGAGTACCGCAATAAAAAAGTTGGGGCTTCAACTGCAGCTGGATTAATGCCTATCGTCGGTGACTGCAACGACAACGAAGATTTCATTCACCCTGCAGGGCAGTTAAATGCCTCTTGCACTGAGACAAAAAAATGTTGAGCCAAAAAATGAGCCCACCCCCACGGATGGATCGTTGGGATTAAGTAAAAGCTTGCCGCGCCCCTGCTTTAGACCTGGGCCCCCAGCCTAGCGATAGGTAAAAGGAGGCTTGTGTGGGGCGTCCATGCCTCCGGGTAACCGCGCGTCATATGTTTAGAGCCCGTGAGCAACGCAACAGGTGATCGCTATTGGTGAGATCGGCTGAAGAAAATTAAACTTTCAAAAGTAGATTCCACTCAATCGAATACAGAAAGGATGGCCCACTGCCGGAAACGAGAACCCGCTACCGGCCGATTGCTACAAAAGTTAACCGCTAGCCGCGCATTGCCCACGAGAAGGTGAAGAACCTGGGAAGGGCCTGAGAACCATCGACACCATCACCTTGAATATCAGGGCAATGGCGTCGATTTTTTTAGATTGCCGCTTCGAGCTCAGGCAGCGCCTGAAACAAATCGGCGACCAAACCGTAGTCGGCTACCTGAAAGATAGGCGCATCTTCGTCTTTATTGATCGCAACAATCACTTTGCTGTCTTTCATGCCAGCCAGATGCTGAATTGCCCCTGAAATACCGACAGCGATGTAGAGATCTGGGGCCACAATCTTGCCCGTCTGCCCTACCTGGTAATCGTTAGGCACAAACCCTGCGTCTACCGCAGCTCTTGAAGCGCCGATCGCTGCACCCAGCTTGTCAGCAATGCCTTCCAAAAGTTGAAAATTGTCACCGTTTTGCATGCCTCGACCACCAGATATCACAACAGATGCTGCTGTGAGTTCTGGCCTATCTGAAACCGCAACCTCTTCTCCAATAAAGCTGGAAAGCCCGGCATCATGTGCCGCTGCTATGGCCTCAACAGTTGCGGACCCCCCCTCCTCTGGAACCCCGTCAAAAGCGGTTGTTCGAACAGTAATCACCTTTTTAGCATCTGATGACTGCACCGTCGCTATGACGTTACCCGCATAAATGGGCCGCTTGAAGGTATCGGGACTATCAACAGCAATGATGTCAGAAATCTGGGCAACATCGAGCAGCGCTGCGACGCGTGGCATCGTGTTCTTACCACCGGTTGTCGCAGGCGCAACGACGTTGTCGTATGCCGCAGCAACATCGGCAATGAGTAAAGCTAAATTTTCGGCCAATTGGTTGCCATAGACCGCGTTGTCCGCCACGAGCACCTTGCCAACGCCAGGAATGGCAGCAGCGGCCTCAGCGGCAGCGCCACAGCTAGCTCCCGCCACCAAAATATCGATGTCACCACCGATAGCCTGCGCAGCGGCAACGGCGTTATGCGTCGCGGGTTTCAGGGTGTTGTTGTCGTGTTCGGCAATAACCAGCGTATTCATGAGATCACCTTTGCTTCATTCTTGAGTTTATCGACCAGTTGAGCCACATCCTCAACCTTGATGCCTGCAGCGCGCTCGGGTGGTGGTGCCACCCCGAGTTGCGTGACGTGGGATTTCACCTCCACACCAAGCTCAGCAGGATTAGTGACGTCCAGAGGCTTCTTTTTAGCCTTCATAATGTTGGGCAATGAAGCGTACCGAGGTTCATTAAGACGAAGGTCCGTGGTCACAATCGCAGGCAGTGTCAATTTAAGGGTCTGTAAGCCCCCATCGACCTCTCTGATGACTTGTAAACTATCGCCATCGACCTTTATCTCAGAGGCAAAAGTTCCCTGACCCATGTTAGCCAATGCTCCCAGCATTTGCCCGGTCTGGTTGTTGTCACCGTCGATGGACTGTTTGCCCAAAATGACCAACTGTGGCTGCTCTTTATCGACCACACCTTTCAAAAGCTTGGCGATTTCGAGAGGCTCAGGACGGCCTTCAACTTCAACGTGAATTCCGCGATCAGCGCCTAAGGCGAGTGCGGTGCGAATCTGCTCTTGGCTAGACTTTTCACCCACAGAGACCACCACGACTTCAGAGACTGTTCCGGCCTCTTTGAGGCGCACGGCCTCCTCGACTGCGATCTCACAAAAGGGGTTGATGGCCATTTTGACATTGTTAAGTTCAACATCACTGCCATCGGCTTTGGCGCGTACCTTGACGTTATAATCAACCACGCGCTTAACAGCGACCAGTGCTTTCATTATGACTCCGTAGCTTTGCTAGAATAGTGCTTTGCGGGGTGTTTAGTGTAACATACCCGAGGTTCAAAAAAACGACCACAAGTTCAGTTTTGAGACTGGTCTTGGGTCTGTTCTGGGCAGAAATCTACCTCGGGCGCGACTATACCAGTACCGCACCGGAACACACCACACAACTGTGTAGTTCAACACCAATTTTGGGGGAAAATCGCTATGGAACGCGAATCAATGGAGTTTGACGTTGTCGTTGTAGGCGCTGGGCCTGCCGGTTTGTCTGCCGCAATACGTATTATGCAGCTGGCTCAGGAACAGGAGCGCGAAACGACCGTCTGCGTCGTAGAAAAAGGATCGGAGGTTGGTGCGCACATTCTTTCAGGTGCGGTATTGGAGCCCAGGGCGCTCAATGAACTACTTCCCAACTGGGAAGAGTTAGGCGCCCCGCTTTCCACACCGGTGACAGAAGACACCTTTTATTTTTATACCAGCGGAAGCGGCGCCACCAAATTACCGAACTTTATGATTCCAAAGCCTACCCATAATGAAGGTAACTATATTGTCTCAATGGGGAACGTCTGCAGATGGCTAGCCGAGCAGGCCGAGGGACTGGGCGTAGAGGTATATCCGGGATTCGCCGCAGCTGAGGTGCTGTACGACGAATCCGGTGCCGTAAAGGGCATCGCTACTGGAGAGATGGGTGTCGGGCTAGACGGGACTCAAAAAGATGCTTATGTGCCCAGTATGGAACTTCACGCTCGCTATACGTTGTTTGCCGAGGGCTGCCGGGGACACTTGGGTAAGCAACTCATGCAGCAGTTTGAGCTCAACAAGGACGCCGATCCCCAACACTATGGCATTGGCATCAAGGAAATATGGGAGATAGACCCCAGTAAACACGAGCCGGGCAAGGTAGTCCATGGGCTGGGCTGGCCGCTCTCCGAGAGCAATTCATCCGGAGGCGCATTTTTGTATCATGCCGAGAACAATCAGGTTTTCTTGGGCCTCATTTGCGATTTGAACTACTCAAATCCCCACCTGAGTCCTTTTGAAGAATTTCAGCGCTGGAAGACTCACCCCACAACTCAATCGGTTTTGGAAGGCGGCAGCCGAATTGCTTACGGTGCACGAGCACTGGCCAAGGGAGGTCACAACTCGCTACCAAAAATGCACTTCCCGGGCGGTCTCTTAATTGGCTGTGACGCAGGAACCTTGAACAGCGTAAAAATCAAAGGCAACCACACCGCCATGAAGAGTGGGATGATTGCCGCAGAGACCCTTATGGAGGCCCTCTCCCACGGTGAGGATGCGCCTAAAGATCTCTCGACCTTCACAGAGCGCCTAAAGGGCTCGTGGCTAGGCGAGGAACTTTACACAACCCGTAACTTTGCAGGCTTCATGCATAAGTTTGGATACCTTGTCGGCGCTGGACTGGTATGGATTGACCAAAACATTTTTGGCGGCAAGCTGCCCTTTACACTTCGAGACAAGAAACCCGACTATGCCTGCCTGGAGGACGCGGACAAAGCCAAGAAGCTTGAGTACCCCAAGCCTGACAATGTCGTTACTTTTGACCGCTTATCCTCGGTGTTCTTATCGAACACCAACCATGAAGAAGACCAACCTTGTCATCTGACATTGCTGGACCCTGATGTACCTCTGGCAAAAAACTTGCCGCGCTACGATGAGCCCGCGCAGCGCTACTGCCCTGCCGGGGTGTATGAGATTATTGAGGATCCTAGTGGGCAGCGTTTCCAGATCAACGCGCAGAACTGTGTTCATTGTAAAACCTGCGATATCAAAGACCCATCACAAAATATCACCTGGGTTACACCTGAAGGCTTTGGCGGCCCGAACTACCCCAATATGTGAAGGGTAGTTCGCTTCACGAGTACTCGGGTTTGCCTACTCTGTGGGCAGCAGGGACAGGCGTGTGCCATCACTGAAAATAGCACCTGAATCATCGGCCTGATTCACAAGGCGGTACCATGCCGCCCTTGTGAAGAGAGCTGTCAGACCGTTATCTAGGGTAATGTAAGCGGCGTCAGCGGCTCGGGGCTCTGGCGTCAGGGTATGTCGTCTGTCTAGCGGGATTTGACCGCCGGTGTTGAGGGTCAAAATCAGCACCTCAGGTAAGTGACCTGAAAGCGGCTCTGCATCAATAACCCTTAAAGGGTGGAGAGCAACATTGACGACCACCTTCTCTACCGGCGTGACCAGATAGTACTTACCGTCATCTTCTAAACGCAGGATGCTCGCAAAAAGTTGTACCAACTCGCTGCGACGTATCGGGGCACCATCGTGCCACCAACTGCCATCCTCGCGAATTTCCATGCCGATATCACCGCAGTGTTCTGGATGCCATCGCTCGACGGGCGGCGGTCGCCGTTCGGTCACCCAATCCGGCGAGGCTAAGGGACTTCGCGGTTCAGCTTTCACTACAGCATCTGAAACGGCAGCGGCCAACTGGCCCAGCGCATCGCTCTTGGCCCGCGGTATTGATTCCCCCACCTTTTTATTGGTCACGGCAAAACCTGACTTCAGCGCGTGATAATTTCTGCATTGTCACGCAGTGCAGTTCGGTACTCGAGCATGGATAGCTGACCCTGAAGCTGAGTGAGCTGAGCGAGCATCACATCTTTTTCACCAAGCGAGAGATTCTCTAGCTGACCGGCCTCCACGCCTGCCAACTCGACGATCGCCAAATCACCATTGACCAGCTGGGTACTCTCGAGTGAGGCATCACCGCCGTGTTGCATCGCAAATGCGACTGTGACGACTTCAGCAGGCAGCAGACTGCCAATTCTTCGCGCGCCCAACTCCACACGCCACTCATACCCCTCAACTGTGGCAATCTCTTCTAACCGTTCGCCTTCATTCCGGCGTGAACGCAGCGATTCCAATAGCGCTAGCTTGGCTGCCATCTCGGCGCTTTCCTCTAAATCGGCGCGTATCGTTTGTGCCACTTGGGAAAACGACAAAATTTCGGCAGCCCGCTTTTCTGCGACTCGAACCACAACGAATCGATTTCCCGAGAGTTCTACGATGGCACTATTGTTTCCCTCCACATACACGTCATCAGAGAATAGTGCCTCTCGGACAGCGCGCTCTTCAAAAACACCCCCACCGTCGGTTAATGATACTGGCAACGATTGCTTGACCGAGAGCGACAGCGCATCTCCCGGCTGCTGGAGATCTGCAGCATTAAAACTCAACTCGCGTAATTCATCGACCGTGACCAATAGGGTTTGATCGGCTTCAGCTTCTTGCATGGATTTTGCTAGCTCATCCTTTAGCTGGTCGTAATTGGGAGTTTCTCCCGCCACGCGCTCCTGAATGCGAATAAAATGCGTGCCGGCATCGGTCTTTACTCCAGCAGAGACTTCACCAACGGCAAGATTACTCACCGCACTCTCCATGGGCTCAGGGAATACCGTACCGTCGGTAAAGCCAAGCTCGCCCCCTAAGGCGGCTGACCCCACGTCGTCAGACAGCTCGGCAGCAAGATCAGCAAAATTTTCATCGGCGGCTATACGGCTCGCCACGTCATCGACTCGACGGGTATAAGCTTCAATTGACTCATCGTCACCTTGAATTAGAAGAATGTGTGCTATTAGGGTTTGCTCTGCTACGGTGTATTCATCCTGCACCGCCTCGAATTGATCCTGTAACGCCACAGGGTCAACCGGCGCCAGAAAATCCTCCCTGGATATCACAATGTAATCAGCGATTACAGTCGCTTCTGAAGTCCACACACTAGGGTCTCGATCGTAAACCTGCCTTACTGAATCCGCCGAAACTTCTGCCGATGATCGGAGCGCTTCGTCAGTCACAATCAGGTACCTAACATCACGCTCTTCGGCTGTCGCCTCCGCGGCGGCGACAAGCTCTGCATTGGTGACAAAATCGGATGCCAAAACACCCTGCTGTAACTGGCTAAGAATAATTTGCTGCGATTGCTCTCGCCGGAACCGTTCTGGGGTATACCCCGCGTTGGCTAGCACCACTTTGTATTGATCCGCGCTGAAGGCCCCATCAACCTTAAAGACGTCTATAGAACTGACAAGCTCGCCAATAGCACGACTGGAGGCAACCATGGCATTGTCTGTCGCGGCCTGCAGCAAAAGGGTTCGCTCAATCATCTCTTCCAGAGCTCGTGGCCTAATACGATCATCATCTAGCATTTCCGGGTCTATGTTGTCGCCGAAAATTTGTATGAGCTGACGCTTCTGCCCCTCAATGGCGACTTGTAGCTCTTGGGGGGTGATCTCAGTGCCGTTGACCTCGGCAACCGACGTCCCTGAGCTGCCAAATATGACCTGCTCGAGACCGAATCCAGCAAAGGAGAGGATGATAAGGAATATAAGAATCTTGAACCCGGTATTTTGAGTACCGGCGCGAATCGACTGCATCATTGTAAAGGGCTTCCAATTATCTAGTTTGCACGCAAAATAAAAGAGTTAGGTGCATAGCGCGCGCGGTAGCCCCGACTGCCAAATAGCCAGGGAGCTCACCTATTAAGCGGACGAGCTGCAGACCTTGCTAACTGCAGCTTGCCCGCGGGCCATTATACGAAAAAAGGCGCAATAAAGCGCCTTTTTCATCGTGCGAGCACAGTGCTCCGTTACCTCATCCCGCCAAGGGAAGTCAGTACGGAATAGGCCTCTAGCTATTAACAGCGTCCTTGAGTGCCTTGCCGGCTTTAAAGCCAGGCGCGTTAGACGCCTTAATTTGGATGGTCTCGCCACTACGTGGGTTACGCCCTTCTCGAGCAGCGCGATGCTTCACAGAAAATGTTCCAAAGCCCACCAGTGATACGGTGTCCTGCTTGGTCAGGGCGCCAGTAATGGCATTGATCGCCGCGTCTAAAGCACGGCCCGCAGAGGCCTTTGACAGGTCGGCTTCTTCGGCAATAGCGTCTATTAATTCATTTTTATTCACGTGAGTTCCTCTCGGCAGGTTTGATGCAGGGTTGGGCGTAAAGCCCGCTTTTCTTAAATTGAAGGTTATAACGATGGGATAGAAAGGGTCAATGAAAGTTATCCCTAATCAGCCGAAAAAAAGACCTAAAGCACAACAAAATTAATGTGCCGGGGGTCTAGAGGGTTCAGCTTGGTCTGTATTGGCTGCTCCCATGACATCATCGGCTAGGTATTCCTCATCACTGATGGGATCTGGAACACGCTCCAAGGCGATCGCAAGCACTTCATCGATCCATTTGACCGGTTTTATATCCAAATTTTCGAGAATGTTGTCTGGCACTTCTTTCAAGTCCCGCTCATTCTCTTTGGGTATTACGACGATCTTAATGCCCCCTCGACGGGCTGCAAGTAACTTTTCCTTGAGACCACCGATGGGGAGGACTTCGCCACGAAGGGTAATCTCTCCTGTCATAGCCACCTCAGACCGAACGGGAATCTGTGTAGCGACACTGACTAATGCAGTACACATGGCAATGCCAGCACTCGGGCCATCTTTCGGCGTGGCACCTTCAGGAACGTGAATGTGCGTGTCATTACGCTCGTGGTATACCGCGGCAACACCAAGGCTTTGTGAACGTGAACGAAAGACCGTGTTCGCTGCTTGGATTGACTCTTGCATCACATCCCCGAGAGAGCCCGTTTTAACATGACGCCCCTTACCCGCGACAGCAGCGGCCTCAATGGTCAACAATTCACCTCCAACAGAAGTCCAAGCGAGGCCAGTTACCTGCCCGACCTTGCTCTCCTCCTCGGCAATGCCAAAATTGTACTTCTGAACGCCTAGCAGGTCGGGCAACATAGCCGGCGTGACTTCAACTTCACCTTGTATTTCACCCGTCGCAAATTGCTTCACCATTTTACGGCAAATTTTTGCCACCTCACGTTCCAAGCCTCTCACACCCGCCTCTTTGGTGTAGTAACGGATAACGTCGAGAAGCGCCTCGGCCCCCAGCTTAATTTCCTCTTTCTTCAAGCCATTTTGCTTAATTTGCTTAGGCGCAAGATAGCGCTCGCAGATGTTCAGCTTTTCATCTTCGGTGTAACCCGGTATGCGGATAACTTCCATTCGGTCCAAAAGAGGGCTCGGTATATTCATGGTATTAGAGGTGCAGACAAACATAACGTCTGACAAATCGTAATCCACTTCGAGATAATGATCGTTGAAGGCGTGATTTTGTTCTGGATCCAGAACTTCTAACATTGCCGAGGCGGGATCTCCTCGATGGTCGGTGCCCATTTTATCGATTTCATCCAACAGAAATAGCGGGTTTCTAACACCCGCTTTTGCCATTTTTTGTAACAACTTACCCGGCATTGATCCTATGTAGGTTCTTCGGTGCCCCCGGATTTCAGCTTCATCACGCACCCCGCCAAGGGCCATCCGAACAAACTTTCTGTTGGTCGCTCTGGCCAAAGACTCCCCTAGCGAGGTTTTACCCACCCCCGGGGGGCCCACGAGGCAAAGGACTGGGCCTTTTATTTTGCGGACGCGCTTCTGCACCGCGAGGTACTCAAGAATACGGTCTTTCACCTCTTCGAGCCCATAATGGTCGGCGTCAAGTATTGATGCAGCGCGCTTCAGGTCGTGCTTAACCTTACTGCGCTTAGTCCAAGGTACGCTAACCATCCAATCGATGTACCCTCGCAGTACCGAGGCCTCCGCCGACATGGGCGACATCATCTTTAACTTGTTAAGTTCTCCTAGCGCTTTATCTCGAGCTTCATCAGGCATTTTTGCATCGGATATGCGCCCCTCGAGATCATCGAGTTCGTTGGGGGCATCATCGAGTTCGCCTAACTCTTTCTGAATGGCTTTCATCTGCTCATTTAGATAATACTCTCGCTGGCTCTTCTCCATTTGCTTTTTGACCCGACCACGAATGCGTTTCTCTACCTGAAACAAGTCCATCTCGGCGTCCATCAATCCAAGCAAATGATTCACACGATCTTGCAAAGACGATATTTCTAAAATGCGCTGCTTTTCTTCGAGATCAACGCTCATGTGCGCTGCTATGGTGTCGGTTAGACGGCCTGGGTCGTCAATGCCAGAAAGTGAAGCAAGCACTTCTGATGGAACTTTTTTGCTCAGACTGACATATTTTTCGAACTGCTCGACGACCGTACGAAGACATTCATCAATTTCATCATCAGGTAACTCGCTGTTTTCGATTTGCCGAACATGAGCGATGGTGTAGTCGCCCTCATCATTCATAGATTCGACCGCAGCCCGGTATTCACCCTCAACCAGCACCTTGATGGTGCCATCAGGCAGTTTCAACAGCTGCAAAATGTTGGAGACGGTTCCGACCTGATAAAGATCGTCTACCGCAGGCATGTCGTCGGATGCATTCCGCTGGGCAACCAACAGCACCTGCTTGTCATTTGTCATGGCCTGCTCGAGGGCCTCAATAGACTTCTCGCGCCCAACAAAGAGGGGTAGCACCATGTGGGGATATACCACCACATCGCGCAGGGGAAGCAGAGGTAACTCAATAGCAACAGCGTCGTTCATGGAATACTCCAGTGTCTATACCACTTACATGGGGATAGTACGGTGTATTCTCAAGGGGTGGATGACTTTCGTTTGAAGGCGCTTAAGAAATTCGCGCCGAGGCGGTATCAGTCTTCAGCTACCGCCCTGGCTGTTTCGTTGTTTTCATAGACCAACAACGGCTCAGACTCGCCTTTTATAACGCTCTCATCAACGACAATTTTAGCGACGTTCTGCTGCGAGGGTACGTTATACATCGATTCCAAAAGGACATTCTCTAGAATAGACCGCAAACCCCTCGCACCGGTTTTACGCTCCATAGCCCGCTCGGCAACCGCACGAAGCCCATCCTCTCTGAAATCAATTTCGACACCTTCCATGTCAAACATCTTGGCGTACTGCTTGGTCAACGCGTTGCGAGGCTCAGTCAAAATTCGCACCAAGGCTTCAACATCTAACTCTTCAAGAGTCGCAATGACCGGCAAACGACCCACAAACTCTGGTATCAGACCATACTGAACCAGATCTTCCGGCTCTAGATCAGAAATCATTTCACCGAAACGGCGCGTTTCATCCTTGCTCTTTACTTCAGCCGTAAATCCGATCCCGCCTTTTTCAGAGCGATTGCGAATAATTTTGTCAAGTCCGGCAAAGGCGCCCCCACAAATGAACAAAATGTTACTCGTGTCGACCTGCAGGAACTCCTGCTGCGGATGCTTTCGTCCACCCTGAGGTGGCACTGAGGCCACGGTGCCTTCAATCAGCTTCAGCAAGGCTTGTTGCACGCCTTCACCCGATACATCTCGGGTAATCGAGGGATTGTCTGATTTCCGCGAAATTTTATCGATCTCGTCGATGTAGACAATACCCATCTGCGCCCGCTCTACATCGTAGTCGCATTTCTGAAGCAGCTTTTGAATGATGTTCTCGACATCTTCCCCCACATAACCGGCTTCGGTCAGTGTCGTTGCGTCGGCAACCGTAAAGGGTACGTCGAGTAGCCGCGCCAGAGTTTCTGCGAGTAGCGTCTTACCAGAGCCGGTAGGACCTACTAATAAAATATTCGACTTACTAAGCTCAACGTCATCGCCCGACCGCGTGTCCGGGGTGTAGCGCAGGCGCTTATAGTGATTGTACACGGCCACGGCAAGCACACGCTTAGCCCTTTCCTGTCCGATCACATACTGGTCGAGGATTGCATTAATTTCGTAGGGAATAGGCAATTTGTCTGAGCTTGACTCGCTCGTGGCCTCTTGAACCTCCTCGCGAATGATGTCGTTGCAAAGATCAACGCACTCATCGCAAATGAAGACCGAAGGTCCCGCGATTAACTTCCTAACCTCATTCTGGCTCTTGCCGCAGAATGAGCAGTAAAGCAGCTTATCGCTGTCAGCACTGTCTTTTGCCATTACTTACTTCCTCAATCGGAGACTGAACTATCTCCTTTTGCAAACGATGATGGGTTTGGAGCTCGTTTGCAATACCCAATTACCTTATGAACCTTCCGCAACAACCTCGCGGTTATTCACGACATGATCCACCAAACCATAGGCTTGGCTCTGTTCCGCATCCATAAACCGGTCACGTTCAGTATCGCGCTCGATGACTTCGAGTGACTGCCCCGTGTGTTCCGCCATCAGGCGGTTGAGGCGCTCGCGAATGATCAAAATTTCTTTTGCCTGTATATCGATATCGGTTGCCTGACCCTGCGCACCACCTGAAGGCTGGTGAATCATTGTACGGGCGTTGGGCAAAATGTAACGCTTCCCCGCAGCGCCGCCACTCAAAAGAAAAGCGCCCATGGAGGCCGCTTGGCCCAGGCACATAGTGCTAACGTCTGGCTTTACAAATTGCATGGTGTCGTAAATCGACAACCCGGCGGTTACGGAACCCCCTGGACTATTGATGTACAGGTGGATGTCCTTGTCGGGATTCTCCGATTCTAGAAACAGCAGCTGTGCGACGATAAGATTTGCCATGTTGTCTTCAACAGGACCTACCGCAAAAATGACACGCTCTTTTAACAGCCGCGAATAAATATCAAACGAGCGTTCGCCACGGGACGTTTGCTCTATGACCATAGGTATCAGGCCAAGGTTGCTCATATCCTGCGGGGGTCTGTCATGAATCATATTTTACTCCGATGTATACGATGTCAAGCCTGTGCGGGGCGGGCAGCAGCTAAAGCGTCTTGGTAAGTGCTTTCCTGATCTTCAATCTGCGCACCTTCCAATATTTTGTCGACTACTTGATCCTCTAGTACCCGAGACTCCACTTGAGCGAGCTGTTCGTTTTCACTGTAGTACCAATTGATCACTTCCTCAGGTTCTTGATAAGTGGAAGCGATATCTTCTATAGCCTCTTTAACCTTAGCCGGATCAGCTCTCAACTCAAATTTCGTAATCATTTCCCCTAACAGCAACCCGAGCTTCACACGTCGCTCTGCCTGCTCTTTAAACATTTCATCGGGAAGTATGCTTTTCAGATCCATTTCTGGTGCCGCTTGACCACCAAATTGCTGAAACATTTGACCTCGCATACCATCGATTTCCTGAGACACCAGGCTTGATGGGATCTCAATGTCATCGTGTGCCGCGACAACGCCGTCCATCACTTGATTTTTGATATGTGTCTGCACGGCGTTACGAAGCTCTCGCTCCATATTTTTTTGCACTTCTTCGCGGAAAACGGGTTCGCCGCCTTCCTCAACGCCGTAGCTTGCGAACAGCTCTTCATCAAGGGGGGCCAATTCTAGTGATTGGACAGTTTTGCAGGTAATCGCAAACGACGCGTCTGCCCCTTGCAACTCTTCGCTCGAATAATCATCGGGGAAGGTGACATCAATCGACTTTTGGTCTCCGGCAACCATACCAACAATGCCGTCTTCAAACCCTGGAATCATCTTACCGCTGCCGAGCTCTAGGGTTTGGTCTTCACCCGTGCCGCCATCAAACGCCTCGCCATCGCGCGTACCCGCAAAATCTATGACCACAGTATCGCCAGTCTCGGCAGCCCGCTCAACGTCCTTTAGTTCTCCGCGCTGCTTTCTAAAAATCTCAATAATTTCATCGACATCAGCGCTATTTACCTCAGCAACCGGCCGCTCAATCTTGAGATCAGTAATTTCGTTAATTTCCAGCGTCGGAAAAATTTCAAACGTCGCTGTGTATTCAACGTCCCTACCCGCCTCAAGTGCTCGAGGCTCGATTCGAGGTTGTCCAGCAGGGCGAAGCTTTTCACTGATAACCGCTTCTTGAAACGATTGATTAATCACCTCACCAATCACCTCCTGACGAATACCGCCGCCAAAACGCTGCTGCATGACCTTCATGGGCACTTTACCCGGCCGGAATCCTGGTAGCCGAACATTACGTGACGCCTCACGGAGACGCTGCTCAACCGCGCCATCGACCCGGTCGGCTGGAACCCCGATGGTCAGGCGCCGCTCTAGGCCTGAGGTAGTTTCGATAGATACCCGCATGGAAAACTCCTGAATTTCGCAATGTTAGCCTGAGCTACTGGCATCTTTGTACGACGCCCGTGTTGTTTTAATGGTGCGGAAGGAGAGACTCGAACTCTCACGCCTTGCGGCACTGGAACCTAAATCCAGCGCGTCTACCAATTTCGCCACTCCCGCAGAATCTTCGTAGGAACATCGCCAAAAGCCAGCGATTCCAAGGGCGCGGATACTCGCACACGCACCCTTTCGTTGCAATATCGACGTCAACCGAGGCTACGTCAAAAATCACGGAAACATCACGTCTTTCATCTTGAATATTTTATTTTTATTATTTAATTCAACAACTTAAATTATAATTTTTATTATTTACTTTATGCTACGGCACACATTCGTCAAGAATAATAACAGGGATATTTTTATCGCATATCGATCTAAAAACGTCGCGTTTGATACTAGACAGGCCCCCGGGCCAGTGGGGCATACTCTAAGCGTTGGAGGGTATTTAGCGCTGCCCGACAGCACAGCAGAGATTTTTATCCTCTGCCGCCGCGAGACCCACGGCAGGATGCTAGGGATCGCTGACTCCTAAACTCGCTGTAGATGGGCCCCTAGGGGCCTTTTTTTTTCGCTACAACTCTGGCAAAACAAGCTTATCGAGACCCGATCTTTAGGCATTTTAGCCACAAGCCGCGAAAGATCAGCAAGCATCACATGGTGTGCGTCTGCCGTTCAGAGTTTAGTGCGCCACCCAAGTGAACCTCGATTTTTGCGTTGGCCGTTGCATCCTGTTCAGAAAATTGGACCCCTACCCCTGCTTGCCGATTTCCCTGAGCTCCCGCCGGTGTAATCCACACGACACGCCCCGCTATTGGGATCTTTTCAGGCTCGTCCATGAGGGTTAGCAACATGAATACCTCATCGCCGATGCTGTAGCGCTTGTTGGTGGGAACGAAAATCCCCCCGTTATCGAGGAACGGCATGTAAGCGGCATACAGAACAGCCTTGTCTTTAATCGTTAAGGACAAAATGCCTTGCCGGTTAGTGTCACTCATGGCTAAAACTCCAATGCGGTCTGGCATAGTCTAGCAACTGCGCATTAAACATTCATGCTCGCTTAAGCCTCAGTCACTAGGAGCCGAGCCAATTCGGGCAATATGACGTCGCGACCAAAGTTTATGCCCTTTCGATTGGCGATTAGCCACTCCAAAATTTTATCGCGCTGGCGAAAATGGGCCTTTGAACCCGGTTCTCCTGCTGCATAATAGATTCGCTCTTCCACACGCTGTAGCGCGGTATCAAGAATCACGTCTAAGTCATAACCACTGAATCCCGCCAAGGCTTCTGGTGTAGTTTTCGATCCTTCGAGAAGTCCACTAAGCGCGTCTATAAGAGCGGCTTTCGTGGCAAGATCCTCATTCAAGATTAAGCGAAGTGCTGTGAGTGGCTGAGCCTGAGCAAGGGAATAAGCTTGCTCAGCGATTGGCCCTGAGCACGATGACTGGTTGGCAAGCCATGTAAGCGCCACGGGTCTGCTTGGATGTGGCAGATTGTATCGCTGGCACCGCGATCTTACGGTCGCAGGTAATTCCCCTGGACGATGACTCACCAAAATTAGCAGCGCCTTTCCTGGAGGCTCCTCCAGAGTTTTTAGAAGCGCATTGGCAGCTGCTGCAGTCATAGCCTCTGCCGGCTGAATCACCAACACCTTGTGAGATCCATAACCCGATGTCTGCTGCATAAATGTTACCGCCGCCCGAATGGCATCAACTCCAATGGCGCGCTTGCCCTCCTCCGGGGCAATCCATCTGAAATCACCGTGGGCTCCGCCTCCCGCAAGCTGGCAGCTCGTACAGCTGCCACAGGGCTCAACACCAGCCCTCTGACAGAGCAGCCCAGTTGCAAATGATGCGGCCAACTGGGTTTTACCCAAACCTTTGGCACCGGTTAGTAATATCGCGTGGGGTAGCTTTTTCTGGTGCTCGAGGGATGACAAACGCTCCAGAATACTCTGCTGCCACGGCAGCGCCGAGTTAAGCCAGGGCTTTAACAGTTCAGGAGATCGCACCGGCAATCCACTCCTTTAGAAAACCATCCAATTGTTGCTCTACTTGCTGCAAATCAACACTCGCATCGATCACATGCCAACGATGAGGCTCCAATTTTACGCGCTGCAAATACCCATTTCTCACGGCCTCAAAAAAAGGAATCGCCTCAAGTTCAAAGCGATCTAGCTCACCCCGCGCCCGAGCGCGCTCCAGCCCAATTTCTGGATCTACATCGAGCAAAATAGACAGATTGGGATTGGTGTTCGGATGAGCAAGCTCAGCTAGCTGCTGTATCGCAGCTAAAGGTAGGCCCCGACCGAAACCCTGATAGGCGAAACTAGCATCGGTAAATCGGTCACATAAGACCCACTCACCGCGCTGAAGTGCTGGCGTAATAACGGTATCAACGTGCTGCGCCCTAGCGGCAAAAACCATGAGCAATTCCGCCATAGGTGTAGGCGCAAGCCCTTCCTTTTGAAGCAGTAACTGGCGCAGTTGTTCGCCGAGCTCCGTGCCCCCAGGTTCTCGTGTAACCAGTAAGGGAATACCTGCCTCGCGCAAGCGCGCTTCGATGAGGCGTAACTGAGTCGTTTTTCCGACCCCTTCTCCGCCTTCGACCGTGATGAATTTTGCTGTATGGGTCACGCCTTCCACTTAATCACCGCCATTGGGTGTCGATCGGTAATCAGCTTTTCTAGAAAGCTGATAACGCTGAACGTTAGCATTGTGCTCTTCAAGAGTCTCTGAGAACACATGATAACCATCACCCCGAGCCACAAAGTAGAGGGCGGCACCAGAAGCCGGCCGTACCGCGGCTTCCAATGCGGCAACACCGGGCAATGCAATGGGGGTTGGGGGCAAGCCTTTTATCCGGTAGGTATTCCAAGGGTTAGCCACATCTCTCAGGTGCTGACGTGTCAAATTGCCATTGAAATCCGAACCTAGACCATAAATAACCGTAGGGTCAGTTTGCAGTCGCATATCCGCCTCCAACCTTCGCGTAAACACTCCGGCAATGGTGGCGCGCTCTTGTGAAACTGAGGTTTCGCGCTCAACAATGGAGGCCAAAATCAACGCTTCGTAAGGCGCCGTCAGTGGCGTGTCAGGCGAGCGATTTGCCCAAACCTGCATCAGTGCGCGCTGCATAAGCCTGTGAGCCCGTCGCAGTATGTCAAGATCTGAATCACCAGCAACGAATCGATAAGTTTCGGGCAAAAACCAACCCTCGGGCGACGTTAACGGTAACACCAGGTCAAGGAGCAGAGGATCATTAGAATCCTGAAGCTCGCGCACCAAGCGACGGTCATCGTGTAGTCGTTGCAATGCCTCCTGAAGCGTAATTCCCTCAGGGAGCGTTACCTGATAACTCACTACATCGCCCTGTTTTAAACGCTCCAAAAACTCAAAGCCGCTTAAGCCCGGAATCAGTTGATATTCACCGGTATGGATTTGTCGATCAATTCCTTGCCAACGAGCCCACACCTCTAATAGTCGACTGGACTCAATAAAATTCCGAGACTTCAGCTTGGCCAATATTTGTTTGAGGCTATCCCCTTGCTCGACAATTATAGTGGCGTCGACTTGGGGTAAATTCATGGGGGCGTGCAAAGCCTGCTTCCCGAGGGAAAGGCACATAACTAAGGCACTCAGCACCAGAATTAAACCGATAAGCCAAGGCTTCACAGCGAAGCCTCTTGATGAATGAGAGCCGACAAGGCCTCACTCGCAGCGCTTTCGGGAAAGAGAGAATCATCTACCGAAGCGATTCGGCGAATCCCTGCGACAGAGTTACAAGACCATGCCTCCTCAGCCGACGCTACAAGGTCGGCGGTGATTTTTCGAATGCTTACTTGGTAACCTAAGAACTTAGCCCAGTGATCCAGAATGGCCTCCCGACGCGTCCCTGCTATGCCCACCTCATTGACGGGGGGAGTGATAAAACAAGTGCCAACTCGCAAAAATAAATTCCCGCTAGCTGTCGATACCCAAGACCCCGATGAATCACACATAATGGCATCAGTGAAGCCTCGACGGCACGCTTCGTCCAAAGCCATCACCTGCTCAGTTCTTGCCAGTAACTTGCAACCTTGAAAAAAAGGCTGAGTAGACCAGCGCACCCGACTGACTGTCACAAGCGAAGGCGACTCAGCCTTTACCAGACCAGGACTAAAGCGAAGGATGCTGCGCGGAGTTTGCCGCTGAGGGACCTTGTAACCTCGGGGACCAGAGCCACGTGTCACGGTGAGGCGCAGCGTCCCGCTGGCATGAGCAACCGTGGTTTTTAGTGCTTTCTCAGCCTCATTAATCAGCGTCAGAGCGGTCTGTTCGGGCGCTGGGAAATTTAATACTTGAAGCCCCCGCCCCAGACGCTGGACATGGCGCCTTTTACACGACACAACACCAAGTTCAACACGCAGTGTCTCGAAGACCCCGTCGGCGAGACACAAGCCACGATCATCTGGAGGCACCTCAGCGTTGGCGACTCCGTTGACCCAAAAGGTCTCCTTAACCAAGCTAAGGATTACTCTGCAAACTGACTGAAAACGAGCGATCCATTCGTGCCGCCAAAGCCAAACGAATTACTAATGGCGTGGTGAATCTTAAATTGCTGTGCGTTATGAGGCACATAGTTGAGATCGCAGCCGTCTCCCGGATTATCGAGATTGATCGT
Source organism: Luminiphilus sp. (assembly GCA_029253085.1). GTDB lineage: Bacteria > Pseudomonadota > Gammaproteobacteria > Pseudomonadales > Halieaceae > Luminiphilus. The sequence continues at coordinate 30,403 of JAQXAF010000061.1, forward strand.
GGGGGGTGCCACCCCATCGCGAATCGCAAGAATCGTAAATACCGCTTCAACCGCACCTGCAGCGCCCAGTAAATGTCCAATCATCGACTTAGTGGAGCTAACTGCGAGCTGCGGTGCAACATCACCGAAAATAGACTTTACGGCCATTGTCTCGGCGCGGTCACCGACGATTGTTGAAGTCCCATGAGCGTTAATATAACCAATATCTGATGCGTTCAGGCCTGAGTCACGGAGGGCATTGGCCATAGAACGCGCTGCTCCCCGGCCATCTTCTGGCGGAGAGGTCATGTGGTAGGCGTCACCGCTCATACCAAAACCTGTTAGCTCAGCATAAATAGTTGCCTTACGCGCTTTTGCGGTCTCCAGTGATTCGAGCATCAGCATTGCCGCGCCATCACCGAGCACAAAACCGTCACGGTCTGCATCCCAGGGCCTGGATGCCAGTTCTGGCGTCGCGTTTCGAGTTGAAAGCGCCCTCGCGGCGGCGAATCCACCTAACCCAACCGGCGTGGTTGCCATTTCAGCGCCACCTACCAGCATGGCATCGGCCTCCCCCGTTGCAATCAAGCGCGCGCCCATTCCAATATTGTGCGTGCCACTCGTGCACGCAGTAACAATCGCCAAATTCGGTCCCTGAAGGTTGTACATAACCGACAGATTTCCACTGATCATATTAATAATGGCACCCGGCACAAAAAAGGGTGACATGCGTCGAGGCCCCGCATTTAGGATGAGCTCGTTATTGCGCTCAATGGAACCAATACCTCCAATACCGGAACCAATAGCACAGCCAATGCGCTCACAGTTCTCCTCATTAACCTCAAGACCACTGTCGCGGATCGCCTGAATGCCTGCGACCATGCCGAACTGAATGAAGGGATCCATGCGCTTTGAATCTTTAGGCGCAAGGTACCCCTCAGCGGAGAAATTTTTAACTGAACAACTAAATTGGGTGCTGAAGGCATCGGTGTTAAACCCTTCAATGCTGGCCGCGCCACTCTTACCATTGCAGATGGCTTGCCAGCTTGATGCCACGTTCAACCCTACCGGCGTCACTGCACCAAGACCGGTTACTACCACTCGATTGCCGTTCATGAACAGTCTCCCTTGACTAGAAGCGCAAAATAATAGGCTGCGCCAGAGATCTCAACAGACCTCGAATTGATCAAGCCGCACAAAAAAAAGCCGCTCCTCACTAGTGCAGAGCGGCTCTCATACTTACTGTTTCGTTAGAAAACCTTAGGCAAGGTTTTCGTTGATGTAGTTGATAGCCAATTGCACCGTCGTGATTTTTTCGGCTTCCTCGTCTGGAATTTCGGTTTCAAACTCTTCCTCAAGAGCCATAACAAGCTCCACGGTGTCTAGAGAGTCTGCGCCTAAGTCGTCAACAAAAGACGCCTCGGTACGCACTTCGTCTTCTTTGACGCCCAGCTGCTCGGCAACGATTTTCTTTACGCGATCTTCAATGCTGCTCATGGTCTGTTTTACTCTCCCAGCTTGTTGGTGGGCCTAAGCCCTCTTCAGTGTGCGGATTCTACCTGTAAACGCGCGCAGATTGAATACAATATGAAACAGCCTGTTAGGCCATATACATACCGCCATTAACATGAATGGTTTCCCCAGTAATATAAGCGGCCGTATCGCCTACCAAGAACTTCACCGTCTCGGCGATTTCCACTGGGCTACCGAGGCGAGCCAACGGTATCTGACTAAGCATGAGGTCACGGTTTTCATCCGACAACTCGCGTGTCATATCCGTATCGATAAAGCCCGGAGCGACCGCATTGACGGTGATAGCTCGGGAGCCGACTTCGCGCGCGAGGGCGCGGGTAAAACCCTCGGCTCCCGCTTTGGTCGCTGCATAGTTAGCCTGACCCGCATTGCCCATGGAACCCACCACAGAAGTAATCGTAACGATGCGCCCCCACCTAGCTTTAGTCATTCCTCGCAGGCAAGCCTTACTCAAACGAAAAACTGAACTTAGATTGGTATCGATGACGCTATCCCATTCATCAGCTTTCATCCGCATCAGAATGTTGTCTCGAGTGATGCCCGCGTTATTCACCAATATCAGCGGTGCACCAAAACGCGCTTTAATCGTAAGCATCAGCTCATCGATACTGTCAGGACTTGCAACATCTAACACAAGCCCTGCGCCTCCTAGTGGCGCGAGCCTTTCATTAATGCTCGCAGCACCAGCCGCTGTCGTCGCCGTGCCGATAACGATCATTTTTTCCTGAGCAAGCGTATCCGCAATAGCATGACCGATACCACGACTGGCACCGGTTACGAGGGCAACAGGGGGATGGGAATCACTCATAGGTCACTCACCTCGGCTAGTTGATTTAGGGCTTCCATAAGCGCCTCGGGATTCTCAATACAATAGCAAGATGCCGAACGATCGATGCGCCGCAACAAACCCGCTAAAACTTTACCCGGGCCGCACTCTAGAAAGTCAGTGCTGCCCATAATAATCATGCGTTGCACGCAGGCTGTCCACTGCACCGGAGCCACAACCTGCCGAACCAGTAATTTCGCAATGCTCGGGCCGTCTACGTGAGGTCGGGCATCGACATTACTGATCACAGGCATCTGAGCATCCGCCACGGTAACGCCGGCTAACGCCTCTTCAAGAGTGACCGCGGCGGGTTGCATTAAAGGGGTATGAAAAGGGGCGCTCACTGGCAGGGGTAAAATGCGTTTCGCTCCAGCGGCTTTCAAGGTCACCGAGGCCTCTTCAACAGCCGCTACATGACCAGCGATAACGACCTGACCCGGCGAATTGAAATTGACCGCCAGCACCTGGGTATCGCCCTGGCTAGCTTCAGTGCAAATTGAATTGATGGTTTCATCATCGAGCCCCAGTACCGCTGCCATGGCACCTGCGCCCACGGGAACCGCCTCTTGCATCGCCTGCCCTCGAAGACGCACGATTCTCACGGCGTCACGGAAGGCAAGGGATCCGGCGGCTACTAAAGCCGAAAATTCTCCCAAGCTGTGCCCCGCTACAACACTGGGGGCTTGCCCTCCCCGCTGTAGCCATAACCGATACAACGCAACGCTGGCGGTTAATATGAGAGGTTGGGTATTGGCGGTTAATGCTTGGGACTCGGTGGGACCGTCCTGGGCCAGAGACCACAAGTCAAAGGACACGACCTCTGAAGCCTCAGAAAAAGTTTCTCGGATGACCTTTTCGTCATTGGCGATATTAGACAGCATTCCTAGGTATTGAGAGCCTTGCCCCGGAAAAATGCATCCTATGCTGCCGCGCTGCACTGCTGAAACGCTCGGCTGCTTGGGTTCTATCTGCGACACCACTACGCCCCCCGGCCCAGAATTGACTTCAAGTTAGGGCGGGAACAGCGTTAGGCAATCCCGCCCGGTCGATCAGTCGTCAGAACCCGTGTCGATCACTTTCTTTCCACGGTAGAACCCGTCTGCACTCATGTGATGACGCCGACGCACTTCACCAGAAGTCGCATCTACCGTCAGAGTAGGACCTTCAAGGGCATCATGAGACCGACGCATACCACGACGCGAACGGGTTTTTTTACTCTTCTGTACAGCCATAACTTCCTCCATTCGATCGCAATGCGTTTCTGCGTTCCGATCGTTAACTATCCGAATCGCCTTTCAATGCCTGAAGCACGCTGAAAGGATTGTCTTTGTCTGGGTTTTCTTGGGCGAGTGCTTCGCCGTCGCCACCCGGCGCCTGAACCCCAGTCTCGGCTCCACAGTTTAGATCACTGTGGTAACTGAAACTCGGTAACGCCAATAGGAGCTCGTCTTCGACAACCTCCCAAAGTTCTATCTCAGCCTCTGCCACTAAAGGCTCATATCGCGGCGGTAACTGCCCCGCCTGCTCGTCTGTCCAAACCACTGCCAGCAACGTCGTCGAGGCCACTGTTTGCTCTAGCGTACTTAAGCAACGCTGACAGGTTACCAATACATCGGCTGAAACCTGCATAGCCACCACGTACCGCCCTTCCTCATCGCGATCGAAATCCGCGTTTACCACAACGGGATCCTTCGCCGCTACAATGGCTGCGCTCAGTCGCGTGAGCTTGGCCGGGTCTACGACACCCGCCAATGAGACTGCGCGCGCTGCCAGTGTGCGCACTTCGACCGTTTGTGGGAGTGCTCCGACCGTCATGGCGGCGCATAATACGGAGGACCCCGCGAGGTGTCAAAAGTTAAATGCTGGTAATACAAAGGGTTTTTGTGAGGACACCATCGTAATGAACAGACCAGAAACACTCGTCCTTGCCTCAACATCCGCTTACAGGGCCGAATTATTAGGCCGCTTGGGCCTTTCATTTGAAATTCAACGGGTCACTATCGACGAATCCTGCAAGCCATCTGAAAGCTCCTTAGCACTCTCACAGCGGCTTTCTGTGGAAAAAGCTAAGGCGGTAACAAACCTACAGGGGGACTACCTAAGTATCGGTAGCGATCAGGTCGCTGCCTGTGATAATCGGCTCTTAGGTAAGCCGGGGAGCGAAGCTCTAGCTCACAAGCAACTCAGCTTTATCAGCAATAAGACCGTCCAATTCTTTACGGGCGTAGCCCTATGGCGACCCCAAAAAGCCCTGCTCGACTGCCGCGTAGTTCAGACCCAAGTCAGTATGCGAGACCTGTCCGATGCGGAAATCACCGCCTACATCGCGAGGGACCAACCCTTAGACTGCGCGGGCAGTTTCAAATGGGAAGCCCTAGGTATCAGCCTGTTTCGCTCCACCAAAGCCTCTGACCCAACGGCGCTTCAGGGCTTGCCACTGATTGAACTCTCGCACATGTTGCGCGGGCAGGGATATCGCATCCCTTAGGGCGCAGGCACTAGGGTATGGCGTCTAGCAAACGCTGCAATTCGGTCGGCAGGTCAGCCTCTAGCGCGTAATTCTGCTCTTCGAGTCGGAAGTTGAGGCTCGCTGCATGTAGAAATAGCCGCTTGAGCCTCAGGTTATCCGCGAGACGGACAGCGGCGTCATCTGCATATTTGGCATCTCCCAAAATAGGGAAGCCCGCGTGTTGGCAGTGCACTCGAATCTGATGGGTTCTTCCAGTCACCGGCTTAGCCTCTATTAAGGTAGCAGAGGACCAGCGTCTGACAACGCGAAACGTCGTTAGGGACTGCCGCCCTGACGTAGCCACTTTAACTCGGCGCTCTCCTGATGGCAGGGCAAATTTCTCTAGGGGTGCATCGACGCGCTTTAAGTGCGCGGGCCAACGACCACTGACGAGACACAGATAGCGCTTATCTATCCCGTTAGATCGCAACAAACCATGGAGACTACGCAGAGTAGAGGCTCGACGCGCAACGAGCAAAAGCCCCGAGGTGTCGCGATCCAACCGGTGAACTAGCTCTAGATAACGATCCGTTTCATACATTGCCCTCAAGGTTTCTATAAGCCCAACGTTAATACCACTCCCACCATGCACAGCAAGACCCGGAGGCTTGTTAACTACCAATAACGTCGCCTCTTCCCTGACAATCGAAGCGCGTAATCGAGCGCGCCAGCCCGCGGCGCCAGCAGCTTCTGCTTTTTCTGGGACCCGCAATGGAGGGATGCGAACCGAGACGCCCGCTTCAAGGCGGGTATCTGGCTTCACCCGTCCTTTATCAACACGCACTTCGCCTTTACGAATGGCTCTGTAGATCCGAGTCTTAGGCACGCCCCCACGCACACGTTGAAGGAAATTGTCTAGACGCTGCCCTGCTTCCTCGGGCAGGACAATCCGCCACTCGACCTTGACCTCTGTTTGCGTGTCTCCACCTTTTTTTTCAGACAATTGAATCACTTAGCATTTAGTGTTAATGTCCATTTCGGTCGTATTCCGACACACTGGTGTTTTAGGTAGGCCCGGCGAAAATTTGTTCGACCGGAGCCCCTCCCGCCCTCAGGCCGACAGAGTAGCCTGATCCGCCGCTCCCCTCCAGAAAATATGTACAGAGGGTGATGCAACCAGCGACAGAATATTACCTTAAAAATTTAAACGCGCTCCTGCTTGTACCATGACCACTCCGGGCTACTTGAGGACATCTCCCCGTCAGAGCGGGGTACGCAGAGAGCTTTTGTTAACCCGCGAATACAACGAACGCGGTGTGATTTTTTGGTCTCGTTATTACGACGAGACCTACGGCAACATTAAATCTGTGGAGGACCCACAGATCTGGGTTGGGCGCAGAAGCGCAAAGGACCCTGCTTGTTTTCTTACCCTGTCCCGGGGTATCGCACCTGTTCGGTGGCTTCGCCCATTGGACAATGACCATGAAAAAAATGCTTATCAACGCCACACAGCCTGAGGAAATCCGGGTTGCCATTGTGGACGGACAACGCTTAAACGACCTCGATATTGAGAATCGCTCGAGAGGATCCACCAAAGCGAATGTCTACAAAGCCAAAATCACTCGAGTTGAACCCAGCCTAGAGGCCGCCTTCGTCGACTTCGGCGCGGAGAGACACGGCTTCTTACCCTTGAAAGAAATCGCCCACCAGTACTACCGCAGCACAGCACCAGAGGGCGAAGGAAAAACCCGAATCAAGGACGTCCTCAAAGAAGGGACAGAAGTTATCGTTCAGGTGGACAAAGAAGAGCGCGGAACCAAAGGGGCCGCCCTCACGACATACATCAGCCTGGCTGGGCGGTATATGGTTTTGATGCCCAACAACCCCAAAGCGGGTGGTATATCCCGTCGGATCGAGGGTGATGACCGCAGCGAACTGCGAGACGCCCTATCACAGCTCAATATTCCGGACGGCATGGGTGTCATTATTCGCACCGCCGGCGTTGGGCGCAGCCCGGAAGAACTCCAGTGGGATCTAGATTACCTGCTACAACTCTGGAGCTCTATCTCCACGGCGTCAGACGAAAACAAAGCACCGGTGCTTTTGTATCAAGAAAGCGATGTCATCATTCGTTCCATCCGAGACTACCTACGAGACGATGTCGACCAAGTGCTTATTGACGATAAGACGGCATGGCAACAGGCGCATGACTTCGTCACTATGGTCATGCCCAAATATGCCCCGCGGATACGGTACTACGAAGATTCCACTCCTCTGTTCAACCGATTTCAAGTCGAGGGGCAAATCGAAAGCGCATTTCAGCGTGAAGTTCGACTTCCCTCAGGCGGATCGATTGTCATAGACCCTACTGAGGCGTTGATTTCTATCGACATCAACTCAGCTCGCGCCACAAAAGGCTCAGATATTGAACAAACAGCGCTGCAGACCAACCTTGAAGCTGCCGAAGAGGTCGCACGCCAGCTCCGCCTTAGAGACATGGGCGGCTTGGTGGTTATCGACTTCATTGATATGAATGCCAACAAGAACCAAAGAGCCGTAGAAAATAGAATTCGCGATGCCCTTGAAGTCGATCGGGCCCGTGTCCAGGTTGGCCGAATATCTCGATTTGGTTTACTCGAGATGTCCCGGCAGCGCCTGCGACCCTCACTAGGCGAGATCAGCGCCATGGTCTGCCCGCGCTGTACCGGCAAAGGCACCATTCGAGACACCAAGTCGCTAGCCCTTGCAATTCTGAGACTACTTCAGGAAGAAGCCGCAAAAGATCGAACCGGTGAGGTCAGGGCCGTCGTTCCAGTTGAAGTTGCCGCATTTTTGCTCAATGAAAAACGCAGTGCAGTTAACGATATCGAAAACTCCAGCGGCGTTAGGGTTCTGATTATCCCCAACCCCCACATGGAAACGCCGCATTTCGACGTTATTCGACTGCGCGACGATGAAGTAGAAGAAAGCACAACATTGAGTTACGAAGTCGCTATTGAGACCCCTGACCCTATCGCCGTGCGCGACGAGGTGAGTGCTATCCCAGCGGCGCCACAGCCCTTAGTGCGCGGCGTTACCCCTCAGGGCCCTGCTCCGGTGGTTGCTGAGCCTGAAGCCACGGCTCCGGTAGCCGAGACACCCGCCGTAAAACAGCAGCCCAAGACAGAATCACCCCAGAAGGCGGGTATGCTCACCAGAATGTGGGGAGCGCTGTTCGCTCCTGCGGCAAGCGAAGAAGTCGATGTTGAGACGGCCATAGAAGCCGAAGACAGCGCCACCGAAGAGAGCCCGGAGCGCAAAGAAAACACCAACCGACAGCGAAGAAGTCGTGGCGGCAGAAACCGCACGCGCAGCCGGCGCCCTGATTCTGAGGTGCCAGCTGATGATACCGATGAAGTAGAACAGACTAACGTCGATGCTGAAGAGGCAGAAGTTAGTGATTCAGACAGTGACACGGATGATCGGCCAAAGCGCAACCGCCGCCGCCGAGGTCGCCGTGGTGGGCAAAAGCGCCCGCTGTCTGAAGGTTCAGATGTTGTTGCAGATGACGATGATGAGGGGCAGCCGGCTCCCGATGATGAGTTTGACGCAACAGCAGACAATGCCGTTCGAGCCGCAGAGACAGAGGAAGCTCAGGAAAGTGCTCGCCATAGACCTTCTGACAAACGCAGCGAAGGCCGACGTCGGCGCCAACGAGGACCTAAGCCTGAGATTCAAGCTGACACCGCTGGCGTTACTGCCGAAGCGGCCGTGACCGGCTTGAGCGAGAGCGACGCCCCAGTGGAAAATACGGTTACAGCGGACGCCACCGCGCCCGCTCCAGCTTTAGGCTCGGTAACGGATCAAATAGACCTTTTAGGCGGCACGGCTGAGGGCACCAGTGAAACAGCAGAACCTCCTGTCCCTAGCGCATCGGCAACCGCAAAGGACAGTGGCGAGGCCGATGGCATTGTTGACACTGTTGCTGACAACACGGTTGCTGACAGCACCGCTGTTGATGACACGGTTGTTGATACCACGGTCCCAACTGCACAAACAGCGGAGCAGGCACATGACACGGGTGGTGCTGCTGGTGTTATCAGCGAAAAGGTTGAGCCCCAAGAAGCAATGGTTGCCGCTAAAGAGACTGCCACCCCCGTCAGCATTGAAACTGAGACCGTCCAAGATGATCGATCGGGACTTACAGACGCTGGCAGAGCCGTCAACGATCCAAGAGTTGAACCCAGGCCCATTGGTGATGTAAGCGTAGCGACGCTGAGACAGGCATTATTCCTTGAGCAAGAAGCCCCCCCGGTAAGTATCGTCAGCCGCGATATCCCCAGAGCGAGCAACGACCCTCGAGGACCGAAAGCTGGCCTGGCATTCACTGCGGCTAAGAGCAGCCCCGATGAGTCCTCTAACGAAGACGCTTTGCCGGACGCGCAAGCCAACTAAAAAAAAAGGGGCTTACATAGCCCCTTTTTTATTTGTAACACCACGTTATCGGCCGATATTTTTGGTCACTGAAAATACCAGCTTGCTTCGATCCTATCCTTGGAGCTCAGGCACTAATCGATAGGAAATGCAGTAAAGCTCAACGTACCCTCGATCAAATCGATCACTCCCTCCGCGTAAATCATGTCTCCGTTAGAAAACCCGTCAAGGGTGTACATCATTACTGACTTACCCTCGCGCTTCCAGATTCCCTGCAGCGTAGCGGCGACCATTTCGCCATCCTGATTGATGGAGCGAAGATTCCCCGTAAAATTGCCTTTGCTACGATCCGTTGAGTTACTCATAAAGTCGTAGCTCAGGTAGACCTTTCCGTACCCCTCGCCAACGACGCCCTCAGCCGTCAAGCTGCTACCGGTGGTAGTGCTAGTCCAGCTTGTCATTTTAAAATTTGCCGGAAACGACTCACCCGTTGCCTCAAAAGTGTGTCCCTGCAGTGTTACAAACATCAAGCACGTGGCAATCAGTGCTGTTACAGCCTTACTCATTATTTTTCTCATGGCGTTGTGTTCCCTCTATTGTTTATCAATATCACACATCGAAAAAATCAGCCCCAAAACAAACCATAAATGCACTAGCTAAACATGGCACTTCAGGGCGCTAACGCGATTAATTAGCCGAGTACACTTGTTTGCAGTCTTCGAATGTATCTAACTCCAGAGATACTATGGTAGCCAGCATCTCTCCATAGGGCTCCAAGGCCCACGCCTTGCGCTGCAAAAAATCATTCACCATCATCCCAGCCACTTCCGGCTCTACAGCAAATATACGCACATCCAATACGTTTGCTTTTTGATGACCATTGCCAAGGGGTTGAAAGATCCCTACCTCTACCTTATGCCCATTCGCCTGCATCGCCTGTTCGAGTTTCGTAGCAGCTGCGACGTAAGCAGCAGCATCGTTTACGACAATTTGATAGCGCCGCTCGAAGCCCGGCGGCAATGTAAACGGCTTAATTACGGCATAAAACTCTGCGGAAACCACAGAAGAAATCGCTTCGAGTTCTGCACTTCGCGGCATATTGGCAAACCGTGTTGCCGCCTTAAATGCCGATCCTGCGTCATTGTAAAAACTGAAGGCAAAAGCCTGTCCCGGGTAACGATGTCCACTAACTGTCGTACAAGTACCACCCGACTCGGCGCCCAAAGCTTCAAAGATCTCTGGGTTTTCAATGAGATAAGCTCGGTAGGCTCCCGGATCTGAGGTTTGAACATTCACAACACTGACAACGGGTGTCATAACCTCATCGGCAAAGGCTACGCCTGTGGTAAAGATGCTTAGTAGCAATATTAAAGGTGAACGAAATTTCATAATCGACTCCTGGCGAACGGTTTATGTTATTTGGGTATACCGTTGGTCATGCCACAATTTCAGTTTTTAGGCATTCCAAGCTTCGAGTTTCTGTAAAATCGATAGGGATAGCTAGCAAACCCATTGCGACACCCGACTATCGTTTAAGCATTGTGAAGCAAGTCGCAAATTAATTAAAAAATGCGTAAAGCCCTGAGCGCCGTTGCGTAATCATGCACTCATATTCAGCATCCCCGTCCTAAAGTCACACTTAAAACGGGTGATTCGCATTTTTATCGCAAGTAATCGCCACATCAGCTTGATGCCAACGCCTCGATCGCTATAATGCGCGCTCCTTTGGACGTTCAGTCTGAAGATTTGGTGGGCTGGCTGAGTGGTCGAAAGCGGCGGTCTTGAAAACCGTTGAGGGTTTATCCCCTCCGTAGGTTCGAATCCTACGCCCACCGCCATTTTTATCGACTTGCCCTTCTTAACCCCCTGATTTTGGCATCTCTTTCAAGATTACCTGAGCATCATGCCTTGAACCCAACCCTCGATATCCGCACCCTGCACGTATAGGAAGCCGTTACTCGACTCTCCTAGGTAAACTACTTCGTCTACTTTGTTGATAGTTTCAGTACTGTCAGAGGTTTTGTCCGGCCCTTTATAGACTTTCAAATTATTGATTTTGGGCGTCAGCACATCACCGGCACTAAAAGCCGTAGCTTTTAATGATGCGCTGGCATTTTCCTGCCCAATCGACGACGTTGGAGCCAACAGTGACGGGTTAACCCTGATGCTCTTCACTATTGTGTTGTAGTTGTCCAAAAGCGCACCGGCAACGAGTTTACCCTCATCGGTGCTTGTATAGGCCCCACCGCCTACCGCACCAAGAAGCCCACCAAACGCCCAGTCAGTTTTTTTGTAAGTGCCTGTGCCCGAGGCCACTTGCAAACTAGAGCGTACGTCGACAAGGGTAAGCGTCGTCTGCGCCTCCTGAAATTTCACACCGCCGGCCATAGCACCAACTAAAGAGCCAAGACCACCAAACAGCGAGCCCACGGCAGCCCCAACAGCCGCTCCGCCAGCATTGCTATCTTTAAACAACACATCAGGTGTCATAACGAAATCAGCAGTAACTAATTGTCCACCGCCCATGTTCGAGTTGTTTTGCAGCAAGCCGGATTCCGCAAGGACCCGCTCCTGCTGAATATTTTGCATCGCAACACCGCGCTCGACCACCTGAAAACAATTTGATGCTTGAAC
>JAQXAF010000063.1 GCA_029253085.1 Luminiphilus sp.
GGTGGTTTCACAACTCTGTTCAACGCTGATTGACAGCGGTGCACCCCCCATCCATTTTTACACTATGAATCAGGCCGAACCCATGCGTACCATTGCGCGCAACATTGGTCTGTTGAAGGATGGAGACAACGATGCGGGAGATCAGGCTCCACACCAAGCAGTCGCTTGAAGAGGGCAATAACGTTCAGCTTGAAGCCGAGGCAGCTCACTATTTGGTTAAGGTTTTACGTGTCCGAGTCGGCGATACCATCACGTTGTTTAACGGATCAGGGCTGGATTGGCGGTGCGCCATCACCGAGGTACAAAAGCGTGCGGTAACTTTAGCAGTCGGCAGTGCAGCCAATCCCGACACAGAATCATTACTCAAAACCCATTTGGGCCTTTGCCTCAGCAAAGGGGACCGCTTCGACTGGGCGATCCAGAAAGCTACCGAAGCGGGCGTGACAACGATTACGCCGCTATACAGCGATCGAGTCGACGTGAAACTTCCCTCCGACCGAATACCAAAACGAATCGCACATTGGCAGCAAATTGTCCGCAGTGCCTGCGAGCAATGTGGCCGAACCGTTGTTCCTCAAGTCTTCGATCCGACACCGTTATCGAATTGGGCTCAAGAACAAGTCGCTGAAACCAAACTATTCCTTCATCACCGTGAAACAGCAGCGCTGCCCGAAACTCGGCCCTCGTCCGTCGCTTTACTGGTGGGCCCAGAGGGCGGGCTTTCCGACATTGACCGGGACCATGCCACAGACGCTGGCTTTGTTGGCGTCAAATTTGGCCCTAGAGTATTACGCACAGAAACTGCGCCTTTGGTTGCCCTATCAATTCTGGGGGCCCGTTGGGGGGATATGGGTCAGTTTTGAAGCCGCCTTGCACACCAGTCGGCATAGGCCCATTCCAGCCACCACGCCGCCGCGTTTAAATAGTGCGAGGTGCGCGGGGAGTGAACCGTCTCAAATGCGTGCTGGGCACCATGGAGTTCAGCGTACACCAAAGAAGTTGAACTCACTGCCGATAACTCAGCGACAAAGCGTCGCGCTTCCTCCACCCAAACCAAAGTGTCATGGCTACCGTGGATAAGAAATAGGGGCGGTACCTCACCGTCAACCCAGCAAACCGGTGATGCAAGATCGAAAGCCTCTGGATCGGCCTCAGGCGTACTTTTCATCACCTTCTTCATAACGTAATCGTCAATCCGGGTGCCTTGGCGAATGCCCTCACGATTGCAAAAGTCATAAACACCGTACAAGGGCATAGCGGCTTGTACCCGAGTATCCGCCGTCTCAAAGCCCGGCTGCCATGGTGCGTAATTACCTGACATGGCCGTCAGCGCTGTTAAATGTCCCCCGGCAGAGCCGCCCGTTACCGAGATGAAGTCAGGGTTCCCGCCCCACTCGTGAATATTTTGACGAACCCAAGCAATCGCTTTTTTTACATCGATAATATGGTCTGGAAACGTGGCTCGAGGTGACAATCGGTAGTTAATGGCCACCACTACCCAACCCAAAGCTGCCATGTGGTGCATGAGCGGTAGCGCCTGCTCTTCTTTTTTACCGACCAGCCATGCACCACCGTGAATTTGCAGCAACACCGGCCGATCAGACCCGGGGCGGACCGGCGTGAAGATATCCAACAAGTTGCGCTTCCCAGCCTCGCCGTAGGCAATATTGCGCGCTCTTTGGACGCCGTAACGCGCAAAACTAATGGAATGAAGCCAATCCTTGGCCGTTATCTGATGACTGAGAAGACGCCGCCGCTCAAGGGGAATCGTTTCCTCGAAGTTTTGAGGGAGTCCAACCTGTAAAGCCCGCTCCAATTGACGTCCGGTCTCAAAATGTCGCCTCAATAAAATCAGCGTGCCCAAACCAGAGAGCATCAAGACACACAGACCCGCTCGCACCGCGGCATCACCGGGGTCAAGAAAACCTACGCCCACAGCCAACATAAGGAAGTGCACTATGAGGCCCCACACCGCGAGCTCATTGGTCGCGGTGGAAACTAAAAACCAAATCGGCACCCACCAGCCCAAAGCTCGACCGGGAATCAGCGCGGTCAGCGTGGCTATTCCCATCAGCAACGTCAGTACCCAATAAAACATAACCATAAGTTACTTATTCCATTTTGGTTGCATGGCGGGGCATCGAGCCGTAACGTAACGACTCTTTGTTACCGAGGCCCCAGCATGAGTCGCGATATCGGCGTGGTCATGGACCCCATCAGCGCCATGAATTACAAGAAGGATACCTCTCTTGCGTTGCTGTGGGCAGCGCGAGACCGAGGGTGGCGCCTATGGTACATGGAACAAAGTGATCTTTATCTAGATGCAGGTCAGGCTCGGGCTCGCATGCGACCCCTTGAAGTCCGTGAGGACGCTGCTGATTTTTATACCCTTGGCACCGTAGAGGACCGAGATCTGGCAGACCTTGACGCCATATTAATGCGCAAAGATCCGCCTTTTGATATGGAGTTTGTTTATACCACCCATTTACTAGAAAACGCCGAGCGGCGCGGCACCCTTATTGTGAACCGTTGCGCCAGCCTGCGCGACTGCAATGAAAAGCTTTATGCAACAGAATTTCCGCAGTGCTGTCCGACACTCATTGTCAGCCGTGACCCCTTGCAGCTGCGTGCGTTTCACAAACAACATGGTGACGTGGTCTTTAAGCCTCTAGACGGTATGGGTGGCAGCTCTATTTTTCGCGTTCGTGAAGATGATCCCAATCTCAGCGTCATTTTGGAAACCCTGACCCAAAACGGCCAACAAACCATCATGGGACAGGTTTACCTTCCGGATATTATCAACGGCGATAAACGAATTCTTATGGTCAATGGTGAGCCGATCCCCTACGCCTTAGCCCGAGTTCCCCTGGCCGGAGAGAGCCGTGGCAATTTAGCCGCAGGTGGCTCTGGGCGCGTTCAAGCCCTAACCGATCGCGATCGCTGGATTGCAGAGCAAGTGGGACCCGACCTTCGTAGCCGCGGGCTTTTATTTGTCGGTCTGGACGTCATTGGAGAACACCTCACCGAGATCAATGTCACCAGCCCAACGTGTCTGCGAGAAATAGAGGCCGAGGCTTCTCCCGATATTGCGGCAAAGCTCATGACCTGCATCGAATCAGAGTGGTTGCGCATTGGCCGCTGATCGGCTTCTATCGGCTTCCGCCCAGTTGAATGAGCCCATCGCGCCAGCCCTTGTGGCTGCCTCGGCCATTCATGCATTGCTCATCTTGGCCATTGGCTTCGGTTTCACTTGGCCAGGATTTGAAACACAGAGCATCGCCGTGACGGTGCTTTTAACCCCTTCTAATCAGGTACCCATTGAAGCTCAGCACGTTGCAGCGCAGGATCAGCTGGGTACTACGGATGCACCAAAGCCCGCAGCGGCTCAATTCCAAATGCAAACAACAATGACCATTTCACGAGAACTGGACGGCGCCGACGGCCAGTTGGCACCAGAGGAGGTGACCCCCGATGCCATCGACCGCCAACTCAAAGATCTAAAACAAGCACTTTCGTCAATATCTGATCAAAACGCGCAAACCAATACGCGCATAGGTTCCGTGGCGGCGCGCAGATCACTCGATGCAGAATACCTGTCTCGGTGGCGTGCCCGTGTAGAGCAAATTGGCAACGTACTTTACCGGGGCCGACCATTAAGCGCGAACGGCGATGTCCGCCTCATGGTAACCGTGGCCGCCAACGGAAACCTTGAGCGCATTCGTGTACTTGAATCGAGTGGAGATACTCGGCTCGACCGGGCGGCTCAAGATACGGTTGTTCTAGCCGCCCCCTTTCCCCCCTTTTCTGAAGCGCTGGTAAAGCGGACGCGCCGGCTAGATATTGTGCGAACTTGGCAATTCCGCTCCCAACCCGTAGAGAAGCCATAGCACCGATGGTGCTCGCAGAATAAATCATGTCTCTGATTCCAAAACATGCTAATTCGCTGAAAGACCACTTTCTTATCGCAACACCTGCGTTAGTCGGTGGATTCTTTGCAAAGTCTCTGACCTATATTTGTGAACATAACGCCCTGGGTGCCATGGGTATCGTGGTAAACCAGCCTCTAGGCATCCCCCTGGCGGAAATTTTCGATCAACTCGATCTAGACGCTAGGCCCGGTACCGTCAACCAGACCGTGCTCGCGGGAGGCCCTGTTCAGATTGAACACGGCTTTTTGCTCCACGACGAAGCAGGCTCTTGGGAATCAACCGTACAAATAGGACAGAAGACTTGGCTAACAACCTCTAAAGATATTTTGGAAGCCATTGCCAACGGCGATGCTAAGGGCCAAATCTTAATGGCCTTGGGCTATGCCGGCTGGTCGGCGGGGCAGCTCGAGGACGAACTGGCTGACAATGCCTGGCTCACGGTGGCGGCTGATAATGACGTACTGTTTGCAACCCCTTATGAAAAACGGTTGCAGGCTGCTGGACGTTTATTGGGTATCGATATTCACTTAATGTCAGACGCTGCGGGGCATTCATGAGCCGATCTACAGGAAGAGTCATGGCCTTTGACTGGGGCCTAAAGCGCATTGGGGTTGCGGTAGGAAACACCCTGCTGGCCACTTGCGAGCCTCTATGCGTCCTCAACGCCCGAGATGGTGTTCCCAATTGGGCCGCCATCGCCGAACTGTTTAAAGAATGGCAACCCGAGCGGCTAGTTGTAGGTGACCCTCTCAACATGGACGATTCTGTTGCAGAAATCACGCGACGTGCGCGACGCTTTAGCCGCCAATTGGAGGGGCGTTTCAATCTTCCCGTCTCGCTGATAGACGAACGCCTAACATCACGAGAAGCACGAATTCAGCTAGAAGAGCAGGGGCTACCCTACCATGGCGCTGTGGACGCTCATGCAGCGCAGCTCATTTTGCAAAGCTGGCTGTCTGAACAGGCTGAACGCTAACTCCGCGTGTCCCGCTCAATCTCGTAGTCAACCTCACTGAGAAAGCCATCGGAACCGCGTTCATCGAGCTTTATATTCAGACGCACATCATTGCCCGAATCTGCATGTCGAATGGCCTCTTCCTTAGAAATTTCGCCCGCCTGAAACGCTTTGAATAACGATTGATCAAAGGTTTGCATTCCTTGCTCGGTCGAGCGCGCCATAAGCTCCTTGATCAGGTGAACCTCGCCTTTGCGAATATGGTCTTGCACCAATGCACTTGCCAATAAAACCTCAACGATAGGAACCCGCCCTAGTCCGTCCCGTCGCGGCAGTAACTGCTGAGCCACCATCGCCCTTAAGTTGAGCGACAAATCCATCCAGACTTGATTGTGCTGCTCAACGGGGAAAAAACTCTGTATGCGATCAAGCGCCTGATTCGCGTTGTTAGCGTGCAAGGTGCAAAGACACAGATGCCCAGTTTCAGCAAAGGCTAGCGCTGCCTCCATGGTTCGAGCTGTTCGAATTTCTCCGATCATTATCACATCCGGAGCTTGGCGCAGGGTATTAGTCAACGCCACCTCATAAGACTCAGTATCTAAGCCCACCTCTCGCTGCGTAATCAAACACCCTTTATGCTGATGCAGATACTCGATAGGGTCCTCAACGGTCACAATGTGCCCGTGACTGTGTGTATTTCGATGGTCCAGCATTGCCGCTAAAGAAGTCGATTTGCCCGTTCCCGTGCCACCCACAAAAATGACCAGACCACGTTTGAGCATTGCCAACTGTGAAATAATCTCGGGTAGCCCCAAGTCAGAGAAGCTCGGAATTTCTGAACTTATCCGGCGCAGCACCAAGCCCGGTAAACCACGCTGAACAAAAGCACTCGCTCTAAAACGCCCGTATTCGGGGTGGGTAATCGCGTAATTGGCTTCGTGCTGCATCGCAAAGCTACTGCGCTGTGCCGGGCTCATTGTCGACAAAATTAAGTCACGCACTTCCTCTTCAGACTGACGGCACTTGTTGATTTGCACAAAGTTGCCATCAACTTTAATTGTGATGGGTGCATCTACTAAAACAAAGCCGTCGGAAGCTCTCTGCTCGACTATTACCTTGAGAATATCTTCCATGCTCGCTTAATGCTCCAAAGTTCGTTGGTACCAGCCTACACAATTAGATCGGGCTGACGAGCTTTCTCCCGTGCCACGCTGAGGTTGACAATTTTCTTATCAACCAAATTTTGCAAAGCCCAATCCATTGTCTGCATACCATGAGATTGCCCCGACTGTATGGCAGAGTACATTTGCGCCACCTTGTCCTCGCGGATCAAATTTCGGATCGCTGCTGTACCGCGCATGATCTCGTGCGCAGCCACGCGCCCACCGCTTGTCCGTTTTAACAAAATTTGCGATACGACGGCCTGCAGTGATTCGGCCAGCATAGAGCGCACGACAGCTTTCTCTGCCGAGGGAAAAACATCGATGATGCGATCTACGGTTTTGGCGGCAGAGGTCGTGTGCAAGGTGCCCAGTACCAAATGGCCCGTCTCCGCCGCCGTCAGGGCTAGACGAATGGTTTCAAGATCACGCATCTCACCCACCAAAATAATATCGGGATCCTCACGTAATGCCGATCGCAATGCTTCGGAAAACCCCAAGGTGTCTCGATGAACCTCACGTTGATTAACAAGACATCGTTTTGACTCGTGCACAAATTCGATCGGGTCTTCAATGGTTAAAATATGGTCGTAACGGTTGTCATTAATGAAATCGACCATAGCCGCTAGTGTGGTCGACTTGCCTGAACCGGTCGGCCCAGTCACTAAAACGAGGCCTCGGGGAAGAAGCGCAATCTCCTTAAAGACCTCTCCTAGGCCCAGCTCCTCCATCGAAGCAACTTTAGTCGGCACCGTCCTAAATACCGCCGCTGCACCTCGGTTATGGTTGAACGCATTGACTCTGAATCGCCCGACACCGGGCACCTCAAAAGAGAAGTCTGTTTCTAGAAACTCTTCAAAGTCTTTACGCTGCCGGTCGTTCATAATGTCGTACACAAGATCATGGACTTGCGTATGATTTAAGGGCGGTATGTTAATGCGTCGAACATCACCATCGACACGAATCATAGGGGGCAGACCCGAAGATAAGTGCAAATCAGAAGCCCCTTGCTTGGCACTGAATGCTAACAACTCCGTAATATCCATGAACTGCCTCCTGAGACACGAACCTTTCAATAAACCAACCGCGCTATGATGGCAGTATGGAAGAAATAAATGTAGCGACCAATTTACACAGTGTGTGGCGGCGTATAGGCGCGGCTGAGCAACTGGCGAATCGACATTCGGGCTCCGTTTCGCTGTTAGCCGTCAGTAAAACCAAACCTGACCGTTATATTCGAGCTGCCTGGGATGCGGGGCAACGCGCCTTTGGAGAAAATTATGCACAAGAAGCCGAGGAAAAAGCGCGACGCCTAGGGGATTTGGCCATTGAGTGGCACTTTATTGGACCTATCCAGTCCAACAAAACCCGCGGCCTCGCGCAGACTATGACCTGGGTGCACAGCATTGACCGTTTAAAAATTGCTCAACGGTTAAACGATCAGCGACCTGAGGTTTTGCCCCCGCTAAATCTTTGCCTGCAGGTCAAGCTTTCAGATGAGCCCAATAAATCTGGGATAATCCCCTCAGAAGTACCAACCCTCGCAGAACAAATCGTCAAGCTTCCCAATTTGCGTCTACGAGGTTTAATGGCCATCCCGGCAGCAACATCGGACTATCAAGAACAGCGAAAGGCTTTTAAACAACTACAAACACTGCTGTTTGAATTGCAAAAAAAATTTTCCGAAGTCGACACGTTGTCTATGGGAATGTCTGGCGACCTCGAGGCCGCTGTCGCTGAGGGCTCAACTCTGGTTAGGGTCGGAACTGATATTTTTGGCGCTCGCTGAATGACCTGCTCAATGACCCGCTCAATGCCCCGAGACGGTGAGCGGCGCGGTATACTCTGCCGATTGGTAGATCAAACAGGTACGAGACCTTGGATATGACACAACTGCCTCAGACAATCGGCTTCGTCGGTGCGGGCAATATGGCCTCCGCGATCATCGGCGGGCTGCTAAGCGCCGGCTATGATCCCGGGCGTCTGTGTGCAGTCGACCCCAGTGAGGCTGCGCAAACTAAACTTCAAAGCCTCGGCGTAAAAGAGGTGGGTGGACAGCCAGGCCCAACATTTCGAGCGTCGGAACTTGTCATTTTGGCCGTGAAACCACAGTTCATGCAGGCCGCGGCCGAAGGGATTAAACACCACCTCGCCCCAGAGACGGTCGTTATGTCAGTAGCGGCTGGAATCAGTGTCAGCGCACTAAAAGCCCAGCTTTCCAATTCAAGCTTGCCCGTCGTACGTTGTATGCCCAATACCCCTGCCTTGGTGGGCGCTGGAGCGTCAGGCCTATTCGCTAGCCCCGAGGTCACCGATGGCCAACGCGCTGGAATTGAGGCCGTCATGGGGGTAGTGGGTACGACGGTCTGGTTAGAGCACGAAGAGCATATTGATGTTGTCACCGCCATTTCGGGCAGTGGCCCCGCCTATTTTTTCGCTTTTATGGAAGCCATGATCGCGACAGGGGAGAAACTCGGGCTTGATCATGAAACTGCGAGTCAGCTCACGCTACAAACGGCATTGGGTGCTGCCAAACTCGCGACCCAACAATCTGATCCCGTTGCTGAATTACGCCGTAACGTCACGAGTCCGGGAGGTACCACAGAGCGTGCCCTAGAAAGCTTTGATCAGGACAACCTCGCAGCGTTGGTCGACCGGGGTATGCAAGCGTGCTTAGCCCGCGCCCAAGAAATGGCTAAGGAGTTTGGTTAATCATGGCAGCACTCAATGAAATCGCCCGATATCTGCTAGAAACTGCAGCGTCCTTCTATCTAATTCTGACGGTGCTAAGAGGTATGTTGCAGCTTGCTCGCGCCGATTTTTACAACCCAATTTCACAATTCGTGGTGCGCGTAACCAACCCACCTTTGCGGGTCATTCATCGGGTGATACCCAGTGCTGGGCGCTTTGATCCAGCGGTGCTGATATTGGCCGTGTCAGTACAGATCCTAGCCATTATGGCTAAGCTGGCCCTCTCGGACTTTGCACTACCTGACATCACGTCCTTACTGATTTGGAGTCTACTCGGGGTCGTTGGTTTGGTCATCAACACCTACCTCATCGCCCTTGTCGTCATGATCGTTATCAGCTGGGTGGCTCCAGGGACCCGGCATCCCGCCGTGCTGCTGACCTATCAAATCACCGAGCCCATTATGTCGCCTGTGCGCTCAATGCTTCCGTCGATGGGTGGACTCGACTTTTCGCCTATCGTCATTTTTATTGCCATCAATATGATTCAAATAGCCCTCACTCATATGGCCACTGCAGCGGGACTTCCCCTGCAGCTGGTAATGGGTATCTAACGGATGGTTCACGCTGGGGACGTCGGCCTCGTTACAGCGGCACGGGAGGTTTTTTCTGAAACCCTCACTCTCACTTCGGGGCGAACCTTGGCGGGCTTTGAACTCATCACGGAAACCTATGGCCATCTTAATGCGCAGCGCAGTAATGCAGTATTGATCTGCCATGCACTCAGCGGCAACCACCACGCCGCTGGCCGCTATGAATCCTCAGACCCAAAGCCCGGCTGGTGGGACCTGCATATCGGCCCCGGGAAGGCGATTGATACCAACCAATTTTTTGTCGTGTCCCTCAATAATCTTGGTGGTTGTGACGGCAGCTCGGGACCAAATACGATTAACTCTGACACCCAACAGCCCTGGGGACCTGACTTCCCACAAATCAGCGTTAGCGACTGGGTGACGACCCAGGCGATGCTGGCGGATAGGCTGGGTATTGATAGCTGGGCCGCAGTCATTGGTGGCAGCCTAGGTGGTATGCAAGCACTCCACTGGGCGGTCCATTATCCCGATCGCGTGCGCAACTGTGTGGCACTCGCGGCGGCACCAAAACTTACGGCTCAGAATATTGCATTTAATGAAATTGCGCGTCAGGCCATACTTTCAGATCCCGATTGGCTAGCAGGCCATTACCAACGAGAAACGGTGACACCTACCCGGGGCCTATCTCTGGCACGGATGGTCGGGCACCTGACTTACATGTCGGCAGACGGTATGAGCGATCGCTTTGGTCGAGATACCCGGAACACACCCTCGGGCACCATCGATCCGGGAGAAACCGTGTTTCAGGTAGAGAGCTACCTCCGATATCAAGGTAAGCAATTTTCAACGCGCTTCGACGCCAACACCTACCTTTTGATGACACGAGCCTTAGACCGATTCGACATCGCCGCTGATTTTAATGACTCACTCAATGAAGCGATGGCGGTGACAACCTCACGCATGCTGATCATCGCTTTCTCCAGTGATTGGCGCTTCTCTCCTGCCCGATCTCAGGAGCTGGTCGATGCCTTACTCGCGTCCGGGCGGCCTGTCAGCTATGCCGAAATCGAAACGGACGCCGGACACGACGCATTTTTGCTTGATGAACCTCACTACACCGGGCTATTTACCGCCTGGATGCAGCAGGTCGTTATCTGATGCGCTACGATCTTACGCAAATTGAATCTTGGATTCCCGAAGGAAGTCGCGTGCTCGATTTAGGCTGTGGTGATGGCGCATTCCTTAATCGATTACAAGAAACACGTCGCGTGCAGGGCATGGGGTTAGAACTCGATCCAGACAATCTTATTGCAGCCACACAACGTGGTGTTGATATTGTGCAGCAAGACATCGATCAAGGCCTGAGCAATTTTCCTGCGAGCAGTTTCGAAATTGTGGTCCTTGCTCACGCGCTACAGGTGCTTCACCGACCCGATAAGGTACTGCGGGACATGGTTCGAATTGGACGCGAGGCCATTGTGACGTTTCCTAACTTCGGCCATTGGCGGTGTCGCCTACATCTCGGCCTAACCGGGCGGATGCCAGTATCGAAAGACTTGCCCTATCATTGGTACGACACGCCCAACATTCACTTCTGCACGGTTAAAGATTTCGAAGCTCTGTGCGCGGAACTCAATATCGCGATCATAGATCAGGATATTGTGTCAGGCCCGACAACGGCTTTATTTAAACAGTGGCTGCCCAACTTATTTGGCTCAACCGCCATTTTCAGGATCAAAGCATGCGACTAGGCTTCAGTTTTTTTATGGCATTTACCGTCCTGGCGATGGGTGCTCAGGCACAGCAGTCCGAACGTTTTGATCGCTTCGAGCTCCATCGCAGTGTGGTGTATACCACGTTCTTATCCCCTGAGATTGCAGCAGAGTACGGCATCGCTCGGGGTGACTTTAAAGCCATACTCACCTTATCAGTAAGAGATGTTGACGCGGGTGAAACAGCCGGTCGACCCATGTTAATAAAGGGTGAAACCTGGGATCTCATTCGAGGTGACACACTAGAGTTTAAAGAGATTCGCGAAAATAACGCCACCTACTACATCGCTGACTTCGAGTTCATTGACCGCGAATGGCGCTTTTTCGAGTTTGATTTCAGGCCCGAAGGTAGCGACCAAACCTACCACTACAAATTTAAGACCCAACTCTGGAAGCAAAGCGAGAGGTGAGTCGGTGACAAACAGTAACAACATAACCCTGCTGGCGAGCGGTAATCCGGGCAAACTTAAAGAACTACAGGCTGCCCTGTCTGATACAGGACTTGTTTTGCAACCCCAGAGTGACTTTGCTGTACCTGAGGCAGATGAAGACGGCTTAACCTTCATCGAAAATGCGCTCAAAAAAGCCCGCAATGCCGCGCTCCACACGGGTCTTCCCGCCCTGGCAGACGATTCGGGCCTGGTTGTACCGGCATTGGGTGGGGCTCCGGGTATTCACTCGGCGCGCTTTTCTGGCGAGGGAAATGTGCAGAACAACATCAAGCTACTACAGGAGATGTTGCCCTTTGAGGGAGAGGACCGGAGAGCCTGGTTTATCTGTGTGTTGGTTCGAGTCACCAGCGCAAACGATCCTACACCCCTTATTGCTGAGGGTTACTGGCATGGTCACATTGCCAAGGAACCTTCAGGAACCTCTGGTTTTGGATATGACCCCTTATTTCAGATCAACGCCTCAGGCCAAACTGCGGCTGAACTTAGCCCTGCAGAGAAACAAACCCTGAGTCATCGTGGCAAAGCTGTACGAACACTACGCCAAAAACTTGAACGCTAACGATATTCCACTAGCCCTTTACGTACATCTACCCTGGTGTGAGCGAAAGTGCCCCTACTGTGACTTTAATTCTCATGAGCAGTTCGATAGCAGTTTAGAAGGCGGTTATATCGATGCATTGCTGACCGATTTGCAGCAGCAGCTGGCCAGTGTACCGTCCCGACCCCTTTTTTCGGTCTTTTTAGGTGGGGGAACGCCCAGCCTGTTCAGTGGCGCCAGTATCGCAAGGCTGCTCAGCGGCATCGACCAATGCTGGGGTGTTGGACCCACAACTGAGATCACCATGGAAGCTAACCCTGGCAGTGCTGAGGCCTCTAGATTTGCCGATTACCGCAGCGCAGGCGTCAACCGGCTCAGCCTCGGTATTCAATCCTTTGCTGACGCACAACTGACCGCCCTGGGACGCGTTCATGACAGCGCTCAGGCCATGCAAGCCATTCACTTGGCAAAACAGCATTTCAACCGCTTTAATCTCGATATTATGCACGGCCTCCCTGGCCAAAAAATCGAAACAGCCCTTGATGATTTAGAGCGGGCTATCGACCACTCCCATGGCCACGTTTCGTGGTACCAATTGACCATTGAGCCCAACACCACGTTTTGGTCACGGCCACCCAAACTTCCCAACGATGACATTCTCACCGATATTCAGGATGCAGGAGAGGCGCGTTTTCATGCCTCTGGTCTTACTCAGTACGAGGTATCAGCCTGGGCCTCCCCCCAGCAAATGTCACAACACAACCTTAACTACTGGACCTTTGGCGACTACATAGGTATCGGCGCAGGTGCCCATGGAAAAATCTCGACGGAAGATGGCACCGTTGTTCGGACTCGCCGAAGCCGATCTCCTCGAGATTATCTAGCGGGTATCACCGAGGGCGTTACGCCTCACCAGCAGGCACTCCCACAAACGGAGCTGCCTATCGAGTTTATGCTTAACGCACTCCGTCTTAAGGACGGCGTCCCGGCGTCTCTTTTTAAGGCGCACACTGGCCTTGAGTTGGCGGTGGTTAAGCCACAGATTGAAAAACTGGTGACTAAAGGCCTGCTGTCCCCTGATACCGAGCGTATCGGTACCACTGATCATGGATATAGGTTTCTAAACGACGTAGTCGCTAGTTTCATGGATCACGACGAGAGATGACCAAGAAGTCAGGTTAAGCGTCTCGCTTCTCAAACACCAAATCCCGCACACAATGGCCCAGTTTCGTGCCGCGTCGCTCGAATTTTGTCTCGGGGCGCCATGATGGACGGGAAACGTATTGGCCTGTCTCTGACGTGTTACGCAAGGTCGGTTCAGCCTGCAAGACCGACAGCATATCCTCTGCATAGGGCATCCAATCAGTGGCTAAATGAACCCGCCCACTCGTAGCCAGTAATGCCGCCGCCTTGGCAATAAAGTCGGGTTGTATAAGTCGACGCTTGTGGTGCCTTTTTTTGTGCCAAGGATCAGGGAAGAAGATTTGTAAAATATCGACCGAGCCCTTGGGAATGCACTCATCGAGAACAACCATAGCGTCCTCAGCATAAACCCGAATATTTTGGAGTTCCCGCTCTAAGGCCTGGCCCAGTAATCGGCCCACACCCGGCGTATGCACCTCGATACCAAGAAAGCGATCAGCTGGTGCGGTTTCCGCCATGGTCAGCAACGAATCGCCCATCCCAAATCCAATCTCTACAACCCGTCGCCCCTGTGTCTCCCAACCTGACTCCCAGTCCAGTAATCCGTTGGCGGCAGTTAGGCCAAACTGGGGAAAACCAACCGACCAGCCCCGCTCTTGGCCTGCAGTCATTCTCCCGGCTCGGAGAACAAAGCTGCGAATAGGTCTGTTGACTTCCGTCATGACAGCGGTGTACTAGCGTTATTGCCCTTGACTAGCCCACACCCCAATAATATTGACCACGCCATCAGCAGTGCCACACCACCCAAAGGTGTAATGGGCCCGAAGGCACTGATGTTGGTCAGTACAAGGAGGTATAAGGAACCCGAGAACAGCAGCACGCCAACGACCATCAACCCACAAGCCAGCAAAAGCCAAGATTGCAGTCGAGATGAAAGGGCACTCTGCTGCCAAGTAGACAGCCCAAGCAAAGCAATAGCGTGCAAGAGTTGGTAGTCGGCAGCAGTCTCCCAGGTATTTAACTGTTCGGGTGTCACCAAATCACGTAACCCATGGGCACCAAAGGCACCGGCTGCAACGCCTAGGAAACCCAATAACGCGGCCCAAGATCTTGGCCAACGAGGCGCTACACCGACCATTTCTAGATGATCAGATGACGAGGGTGGTTTTGAGCTTCTTCATCGCATTAACTTCCAGCTGACGAATCCTCTCAGCCGACACACCGTATTCAGCGGCCAGCTCATGCAATGTGGCTTTTTGTTCAGCTAGCCAGCGTTGGGTCACAATATTACGGCTACGCTCATCTAAATCGCTGAGAGCCGAGCGCAATCGATTCTGGCCGTCCCGAGCTGAGTCTTCGGCCTCAATGCATCGAGCTGGGTCAGTCGATGTATCGTCTAAGTAAGCTTGCGGTGACTGCCACGCGTCTTCGTCATCGGCGTCGGTGGGTAAGTCAAAAGCGATATCGCGGCTTGATAGACGCCCTTCCATGCGCTGAACTTCAGCTTCATCGACACCCAAGTCTGCAGCGATCGCCCGAGTCTCCTCCGCGTTTAGCCAACCCAATGATTTTTTTGCACTGCGTAAGTTAAAGAACAATTTACGCTGCGCTTTGGTCGTCGCCACTTTAACAATGCGCCAGTTACGCAAAATAAATTCATGCATTTCTGCCTTAATCCAGTGCACGGCAAAGGAGACGAGGCGCACGCCTTTGTTGGGATCAAAACGTTTTACCGCTTTCATGAGGCCCACATTACCCTCTTGAATGAGGTCACCCTCGGCGAGCCCATAGCCCGAGTAGCTTCTTGCAATATGGACAACAAAACGCAAGTGAGCGAGTACTAACTCTCTCGCAGAGTCAACACAGTCATCATAATATAACTTTTCAGCCAGGGCTTGTTCACGGTCAACGGACAAAATGGGTATTCCGCTCACGGCCTGAACATAGGCGGGCAAATTAGCCCCGGGGGTCATAGACATAATCGCCCCGTGACCCATTGCTACTGTTTTTCCTGATTCGGACATCTTGTTATCCTCCTCCCTTCGATGCCGTATTTTAGCACTCTACGTCAGAGAGTGCTAATAGGGGGAAGTTCAGTTACTGCACCGCATCGAAGACTATCTGGGCTCCAACTCTCTGAGCTGGGTCGTTGCTGCGTGCCAGGCACTTAATAACCCTAAAGCCCCGCCGAGAAACATCATATTCAAAACACCCATGATCCCAAGACCCGTAAAACGCCGATCACTGCTATAAAGCTGCAGCAGCTGGTTAACCGGCTCAGATAGATAAATGAAAAAGATTCCCACCATAATGGCGCCTAGTAAGCCGCCACCAAAACCTGACCACAACCCGGTGTATAAAAAAGGACGGCGCGCATAAGCGTCATTCGCCCCAATCAATTTAATCACCACGATCTCATCGCGGCGGGCCTCAATTGCGAGGCGAATAGTGTTGGCCAAAATAAGAACTGCGCCCATCATCATGAGCAAGCCAATACCCATCACAAGCCTTCTGCCTGCCTGCAATACCCCAGCCAACCGCGCCTGCCAAAGGGTATCAAAAACCACCTGATCAACACCCCGTACAGCCTTTAACCCTTGGGCTAGGTCTGACAGGCCCTCCGACTCCACACTTGCCAAGGGATTTACTAGCAACGTGTGGGGCAATGGGTTGTCCGGAATAGAATCCAGTAATCCCACCAGCCCCGTATCCGCCGCAAATCTTGCCAACGCTTGGTCTTGCGGAATCAGAGTCACATCGCGCACATCAACCCGGCTCTCAATCCGCTTTAGAATTTCTTCAGCGGCGTTGAGCGAGGTATCCGCCTCGAGCAAGACTGAAAAGCGTGCCGGCGAGCGCATATCATGGGTCACCGCCTCAATGTTTTGTAAAATCACCAGCAGTGAGGCTGGTAAAGCTAAAGCGATGCCCACCACCAACCAGGTGAGGCCTGTAGCCACCGGCAGCCGGAGGGCCCTCAGCAAACTATTAGACGCCGCCTGCCGATGGTGATGGATCCACGACACCACGCTAGCCCTAGGAGCAATGCCAAGCCCAGCCGCGGGCTTATTCATTGACCAGCTCCTGCCACGAGCCTTCCAGCTTTCAAAGTTACAATGCGGTGGCGTAATCTCGAGATCAAAGCAAGATCATGGCTTGCTACGATGACGGTCACGCCAACACGATTAAACGCCTCGAATAACCCCATAATCTCGGCCGAAAGCTGTGGATCAAGATTACCCGTAGGTTCATCGGCGATCAAAAATCGAGGCCTTGCAACAACAGCGCGAGCAATGCCCAGCCGCTGCTGCTCACCACCGGACAAAACCGCTGGGTTAGCTTTTTCTCTTCCCAGAAGTCCAACCTTATCGAGAGCCGCCCGAGTCCTGCGCTGAATATCACGGGGCCGAAAACCCGCTATCTCTAAAGGTAAGGCGACATTTTCAAGAACAGACCTGTCGTACAGCAGTTGATGATCCTGAAACACAATCCCGAATTCACCCCGATATCGACCGATATTGCGCCCTTTAATCCGCGCTGTATCACGACCGTCAACTCGCAGGGAGCCCATAGAAGCGCGTTCCAGCAACATGAGTAGACGCAAAAAGGTTGTCTTACCTGCCCCCGAATGACCGGTGAGAAATACCATTTCACCTGTGCCGATCGTAAGTGACACGTCACGTAGAGCATCATGGTCCACGTAACGCTTACTCACTCGGTTAAATTCAATCACGGGCTACATTCGCTCACTTTCAAATAACGCGTTAACAAAAGCGGTGGCATTAAAGGGTTGAAGATCTGTCACGCCCTCACCAATACCCACAAATCGAATCGGTCGCGCCAACTTCTGCGCGATCGCAAAAATCACACCTCCACGAGCGGTACCGTCCAGTTTGCTGAGTGCAATCCCGGTGACGCCCACAGTCCTGTCAAACTCTGCTGCCTGAGATACCGCGTTTTGACCAGTACCCGCATCGAGCACCAGCAACGTTTCGTGGGGTGCCTGAGGATCGATCTTCTGCATCACTCTGACAACTTTTTCTAGCTCATCCATCAAATGGCTTTTGTTCTGTAGCCTACCAGCCGTATCAGCTATCAGGATATCGACCCCTCTAGCCTGGGCCGCTTGCAATGCATCAAACAAAACCGAAGCGCTGTCAGCACCGGTGTGCTGCGCAATCACTGGCACGTCATTACGCTCGCCCCAGGCTTGGAGCTGTTCAACCGCAGCAGCTCGAAATGTGTCTCCAGCAGCCAACATAACCTGCTTACCCTGTGCTTTAAAGCGGTGGGCAAGCTTGCCGATTGTGGTGGTTTTACCCGCACCATTTACCCCGACGACCAGTATCACGAAGGGTTTCTTATCGTCAGTTGCCAAGGGTTGCTCGCAAGGGCGCAGAATATCAAGCAGTGCCGATTTAGTTGCCTCCATGACTGCAGCGCCGTCCGAAAGTTCTTTTCGAGAAACTCTCTCAGTAATCGCCGAGACAATGCGTTGGGTGGCTTCTATACCCACATCAGCCGTTAACAACTGCTCTTCTAAGGCCTCCAAGACGTCTTCGTCGATCGCCTTGCGCCCCAAAAAAAGCGCGCCAATACCACTGGAAAACTGGCCGCCGGTACGACTCAGGCCGCGGCGAAAACGAGAGTACAAACCTGGCTCTTCGACGGGGAGAGCCACTGCTGGAGCCGCGCTTGTCGTATCCAGTGGTTGGCTCTGTGTTGGCTTGTCAGGTTTTTCTTTGCGCCCAAAGAATTTCATGGCAACGTACTCATTACAGTTTGACATTCAGTTGGTGATTGGGCCCGGCCCTCAGCCCAACATGGTAGCACTGCGTCGAGGGAGCAGACATGCGCAAAGAGGCAATTAGACACAGTAGTGGTCGACTGCGCATCATTGGGGGGGAGTGGCGAGGCCGAAAACTCAGCTTTCCTGAACAAGTTACCCATCTGCGTCCTACACCGGACAGAGTCAGAGAAACACTTTTTGACTGGCTTACGAGCCGCATTCACGGTGCCCACTGTCTGGATCTTTTTGCCGGTAGCGGCGCCCTGGGACTCGAAGCCCTATCAAGGGGGGCAAGCCACTGCACGTTTGTCGACAATGCCAATGTGGCAACCGACGTGATTCGCCGTCATCTTAGTGATTTAGATGCCCGTGACCGCGCCACCATCGTTTGTGGCGATGCCCTCCAGTGGCAGGGCCGCGCACCCGCCGATATTGTTTTCCTTGATCCTCCCTACTCGGCGGATTTAGTTGGCATCGCACTACACCACCTGCTAACACAGGGTTTGCTAGCTAGCGACGCAAGGGTTTATGTTGAGCTAGAGCGCAACCAGGCGCCCCCTGACCTGCCGACTTCCTTAGAGGTCATTCGAGACAAAATCGCGGGGAGTGTTCGTTATCAGCTGCTGGCAGTTTCGGATAATGTTTGTCTGTAGACGGTCCGTTGTGTACATTCAGCGCGATTAGGGCTAAGAATTCACGGTTATGCGCACACAATCTATTGTTTACCCGGGAACTTTCGATCCGATCACTAATGGCCATATTGACTTGGTCGAACGTGCTGCGAGACTTTTTGATCGGGTAGTGATTGCGATAGCGCAAAGCGAAAAGAAACAACCGCTGTTTGATTTAGAGGAACGCACAACGCTGACCCGTGCAGCCCTGAGTCATATTAACAACTTGGAGGTTTGTAGTTTCACCGGACTCCTGACCGACCTGGTGGCGGAGCAAGGGTCCAATTGTGTGCTACGTGGGTTACGGGCAGTCGCAGACTTTGAGTACGAGTATCAGCTTGCCAACATGAATCGCGCCTTAAAACCTGATTTTGAAAGTGTGTTTCTCACCCCGTCAGAGAACCTTGCCTACATCTCCTCTTCCCTAGTTAGGGAGATTGCGTCTATGGGAGGCGACATCACGCCATTTGTCGCAACAAATGTAGCTGAAGCACTGAAAAATAAATTTTCGCCCTAGCGCTGGCAGGCCGGGCAAAAAACTGAGCTTCGGTTGCCCAACCTAATTTCTTGAAGCCGTTCGGAACACCCCCGACACAGCTGACCCCCACGACCGTAAACGCGCAATTCTTGCGCAAAGTAGCCCGGCTTCCCGTCACCACCAACAAAATCTCTGAGGGTCGTTCCGCCCCGCTCAATCGCAGCAGCCAGCAACACCTTCACCGCCTCGGCCAAACGTTGATAACGCTGCAGACTAATTTTACCCGCACTGCGTGTCGGTCTGATTCCTGCCATAAAGAGCGCTTCATTAGCGTAGATATTGCCAACACCCACCACAATTCGCCCATCCATTAAAAATTGTTTAACCGCTGCTTTTCTACCCCGGGCGGCCTCATACAGCCAAACCCCGTCAAAATCACTGGATAAGGGCTCAGGCCCTAAGTGACGCAGCAGCGCATGATCATCAGAGGTTAATAGGTGCAAACTGCCAAAACGACGGGGATCGTTATATCGAAGGCAATTGCCATCGCTTAAGACAATATCGACATGATCGTGAAACAGCGGCGGTGTTGATGCAGGCATTATCCGCAATGAGCCCGACATACCGAGATGCACCATCAATGTGTGACGATCGAGATCAATCAGTAGGTATTTAGCGCGACGCCGGGTCCTCCGAATTCGCTGTCCCGCAGCAAGAGCCGGAAGCGCATCTTCGATAGGCCAACGAAGTTGGGCATTGCGAACGATGACTCGCTCAATGCATCGGTCAACCGCATGGGGGTCGATTCCCCGGCGCGTCGTTTCTACTTCAGGCAGCTCAGGCATAACTAGGCAGACAGAAAAAACCCCGGGACTGAAGACAGCACCGGGGTAGTTTCAAAGGAAATCGCAAGCTCTATTTGATCTTGCCTTCCTTGTAGATCACGTGTTGCCTCGCCACTGGGTCAAACTTCTTCATTTCCAGCTTTTCTGGCATGGTGCGCTTGTTCTTATCGGTCGTGTAAAAATGACCGGTACCCGCTGTTGAGTTCATGCGAATCTTTTCACGCATATCAATTCTCCTTTAAACTTTTTCACCACGGGAACGCAATTCGGCAAGCACGGTATCGATACCGCGCTTATCGATAATACGCATCCCTTTAGGGGATACACGAAGAGAAACGAAACGCTTCTCGGACTCAACCCAAAACCTATGGTTGTGAAGGTTTGGGAGAAAACGACGACGTGTTCGGTTCTTGGCGTGAGACACGTTGTTACCGGTTACCGGGCGTTTGCCGGTAACTTGACAGACTCGAGACATGATTAAACCCGTCGCAGGACACTGAAAAAAGGGTGCGCAACATACCAAAGCCCCGGCTTTACCGCAAGCCTTAGTCAGCGGAATCCCGCTAATCCCTCAGAGGCCATCGACAGAAACCGCCCTTGAGCCACGATTAAGTGATCGAGAAGCTCTATGTCTAGGAGATCTAGGGCGTGGCGGAGCCGCTCTGTAAGCTGTATATCGGCTGCACTCGGAGCCAGGCAACCAGAGGGGTGATTATGCGCAACAATCAGGGCTGAAGCGCTTAATTTTAGCGCCATTGCTACGATTTCTCGAGGGTATACGGGCGCGGCATTCAGCGTGCCGACAAACATATCACGAACCACCAGCAACTGACGTTGGGTGTCAAGGAATAAGCACGTAAACACCTCTCGAGACTGTAACAAGTAATGATGTTGCAGGTATTCGTAGCAGCTCCTAGGATCTTTCAGCGGCGCTCGCTCAAATAGCTGCTCCTCTGCGAGCCGTGTTGCCAATAAAAGTGCGCAGCTAAGCTGACGACATCGCTGGCGATCCACGCCCGTGAGCGGTTTATCGCTGTTCAGCAACGACGCCATGCTTTCAAGCAGTGACCCGCGATGCTGGCTCAAATAATGCGCGATCTCTACAGCAGCGGCCCCACCCGGTAACCCAAGAGCTGCAGCCAATAAATCGGCATCACTGCCCAAAAAGTCACTTTTAGACCTGTCCCACAGTAATGAAATGCTAAATGTGTCCAAAAAGCGCTCCAAGTGCTAGGGTTCAGGGTATTCTCCGGGTTAGCGCGATCTAATGGGACACCTTCACAATCGGAACATCATCATCGGTGTCACAGGCGGCATTGCTGCCTACAAAATCGCCGAATTGATCCGCCTGCTACGAGGTGATGGTGCCGCAGTACGCGTCATTATGTCCCGAGGTGCGCAGGCCTTCGTCACGCCCCTCACCCTACAATCGCTATCTGGCCACCCAGTTCACACCGAGCTTCTCGATGAAACAGCGGAAATGGGTATGGGGCATATCGAGCTCGCACGGTGGGCCGATGCCTTTCTCGTAGCGCCCGCGACGGCCGACGCGGTGGCCAGGCTTGCTGCAGGACGCGCAGATGACCTCCTAACGACAGCAGCTTTAGCGACTCCAGCACCTTTGTTTGTTGCTCCCGCCATGAACCAGCAGATGTGGAACAATGCGGCAACTTCAGCAAATATTCAGACCCTCACAAATCGCGGTGTAAACATCATTGGCCCAGATGCTGGTGAACAAGCCTGCGGTGATGTCGGTGCTGGCCGGCTAACTGAGCCCGCAGATATTAGAGCTGAAATCAGTGCCCACTTTCCCAATAGAGCATTGGAAGGCAAACGCGTTGTGATTACGGCAGGCCCCACCCGGGAACCGTTAGACCCGGTGCGGTACCTATCGAATCACAGCTCGGGAAAAATGGGCTTTGCCCTGGCTCAAGCTGCCGCTGAAGCTGGCGCGGAGACTATTTTAATTGCCGGTCCTGTCATGCTGGACACTCCCGACGGCGTGACTCGTGTGAATATAGAGACGGCAGGGCAAATGCATGAAGCCTGCATGGAGCAGATCCATGAATCCACAGATCTATTTGTCGGTAGCGCTGCGGTCGCAGACTATCGAGCGGAGTTCAACGCACCACAGAAAATCAAAAAAGTGGGCGATACACTAAACCTAAGCCTAATTCGAAATCCGGATATCATTACGGAAGTCGCCAAATCCACTCATCGCCCGTCGCTGGTTGTCGGATTTGCTGCAGAAACTGAGCACCTCATGGAGCATGCAGAAGCTAAACGTGTCGCCAAAGGACTCGATGTCGTCGTTGCAAATGATGTCAGTCGCGCCGACATAGGCTTTAACAGCGACACCAACATGGTGACTTGGCTGGATAACGCAGGACATGAAGTTATCCCCTTAACCACTAAGCAGAATCTGGCAAGGCTTTTAATCGCGCGGTGTAGTAAACGGCTGTCATCGACGAGTGATAGTGACGACAAAATACCTGCGAAAATGGAGGGTGACCGTTGAGCGCCGAGCAAAAAGGCCAAAGAGACGGAGAAGTGACCAGTGAAGGTGACAGCCTCAGAGGGCTGCTTTATCGGGCGGGTCTTATCGTCCTCGCGCCAGCTTTGCTCGCATTTTTTTGGTTAGGCCTTGTTCGGGAACCACTGATTCAATCCGGTACCGCAACCAACCTCGCCCAAGCCACCGTGGAAAGCCGCGCTGATATCTTGGGTCTGTATATACAAGACCTTGAATTGCGCATCGATGTGCTGACGCTCCAGCTAGGAGACGAGACCGAATCACAAGATTTAGCATACGCTGCGTTGAGCTTCCCCGATGCAGACGCCGTCTCATTTATTCCTCTAGACGACTTGGGTACGGTCAGTATCAGCCCCGGAGATTATGGCCTGCGCTCCCATATCGATATCGATATCGTTCGCCGTGCTTTTGGCGGGGAAGATCCAGCTCCAGAGCTTGTTGTTGTTGATGACGCAGCTTACACACTGTTTGCTCGGGGGTTGGGCAACCCCGTTAAAGGCGTTTTTATCGTTGAAGTCAGTCAACGTCGGCTAGCAAAACTGATTGCACCCGGTAGCGAGGGGCAGTATCGCATTATTCAGGATCTGCCCGGCGCCGGTAGCGCTACGGTTGCTGGAACTTTGCGCGGTGAACCCCTAGTGCATGCTGGTGTTTCGGGTACGCTTTGGAAGGTAGAATTTTCCCCCAACCCAGAGTGGCTCTCCGCTGCTCAGCCCAGTTGGTGGGGGCTTATTATCTCGGTAATCATCGCCCTAACAGGAATATTATCGGGCTTTTATCTACTCATTCAACGATCAGAACAGCTGCTAAAATTGGAGGTCCGACGGATACTTGAAGCGGCCGAGTTGCGCACGCCACTTCGAGTGACGGTGCCGGCCTTGACCCCAGTCGCCAAAATGTTGCGACAGCTAAGCTTACTCAGTCGCCGCCAGTTAGTACTTCAGGCTCGACGAGAAGCGACTCGGGAAGATTTAGGTGGAACAGCCTCCAAGGACTCAGATGTCCCGATGCCTGAGCCCACCGAAAGCCAGCAAGCGCCAGGCGAGCCGTTAACCGATCACGAGCCACAACCCGATAGCGATGAAATTCCCGTTCATATTTTCAGGTCGGGCAGTATTCGTGGCGACGTGGAGACAGAGTTAACCGAGGCGCTTATAGAGAGCATTGGGCAAGCCTTGGCCGTTATGTGCGGTGACCGTAATATCCAAACGCTTGTTGTCGCCCACGACTCTCGTCCAAGCAGCAAACAAATCCGAACGGTTTTAGTCAAAGCCCTGTTGGCGAGCGGCCGCGATGTGATTGATGTCGGCGAGATACCGACCCCCGCTTTTTACTTTGCAACACACGAGGCTGAAACCGATTCAGGGATCATGATCACTGGCGGTCACGGGGGTGAACAGTTCAATGGTTTCAAAATTATTTTCCATAGGAAGTTGCTGTCCGGTGTAGGAATCGACGAGATTCTTGCAACCATTCGCTCTAGGAAGACGACGCAAGGCTCGGGTCGCACGATTCGATCCCGTATTGAAGCGGACTATATCGATCGTATCGCAATGGATGTCTCATTAGCCCTGCCATTAAAAGTCGTGGTTGATAACGACTTCGGTACGGCCGCTCGTATTACCACGCCGCTGCTCGAAGCGCTGGACTGTGACTTGGTAAGCCTCAACTCACCAGAGGAAGGACCGCGTCCATCAGAACGCACACTCGAAGAGGCTCTGGAGTCTCTGGGAGAGCAGGTAAGGGCGGAGAGCGCAGATCTAGGTGTACTTTTTGATAGTGACGGAGATCGACTCTACACCGTGACAGAGGCCGGTATTGCCGTAGGCAACGACTTACTCCTGATGCTATTTGCAAGGGATATGCTCGAGCGCAATCCCGGCGCCGATGTGGTTTATGACATTCAATGTACTCGGCAATTCGCCCCTTTTGTGACTCGGGCCGGAGGCAGGGCGCAAATGTCACGATCTGGTCAGGCCTTTATTCAAGAGAAAATGCTTCAATCAAAAGCGCTTTTGGCTGGCGATTTATCTGGACACCTGTTCTTCGCAGAGCGCTGGTATGGCTTTGACGATGCGCCATATGCCATGGCCCGCTTGCTAGAAATTCTTGCCACGGCAAGCTCCGGGTTCGGCGATATTGTTGCTGCATTACCGCAGTCAAGCAGCACCCCCGCAATCCACATAGCCTTAGAAAGCAGAATCCGTAAAAAAATCATGCGTACCTTGGTAAGCAATGCCGACTTCCCGGGGGCCCGAATCACAACGCTGGATGGTCTTCGTGTTGACTATGCCGATGGCTGGGGCCTTGTCCACAACTCAACTACCGAGTCAGCGCTATCTCTCCGTTTTGAGGGAAACGATGATGCGAGCCTTGAGCGTGTCAAAGGGGTTTTGCGAAAAGCCATAGCTGACGCAGAACCCGGCATTGAGTTGCCCTTCTGATATGATGGTGATTAAACGACCCACCTATTCACATTTAGAGTAGACATCCATGTCACTGAGCCGTGACGACGCGACGCAAGTTGCCCGCGTCTTAACCGAATCCCTGCCCTACATACAGCGCTTTACTGGACGGACAATTGTCATCAAGTTCGGCGGTAACGCCATGGTTGACCCTGAACTGTTTGAGACCTTTGCCAGGGATGTTGTCCTCATGAAGCTGGTGGGTATGAACCCCGTGATTGTTCACGGCGGTGGACCCCAAATTGGAGAGCTCTTAGATCGGTTGAAAATAAAAAGTGAGTTCGTCGAGGGAATGCGAGTCACAGATGCACCAACGATGAATGTTGTAGAGATGGTGCTGGGAGCCAGCGTCAATAAAGAAATTGTAGACTGTATTCATCGAAATGGCGGCCGAGCCGTTGGTTTAACGGGTAAGGACGGAGAACTTCTGAAGGCCAAAAAACTGCAGCTGGATAACCCAGGGGAAAACCTTCGGGATATCGGTCTGGTCGGTGAGGTGACCTCGGTCGATACCCGGGTTCTAAAAATGCTCGGTGACAGCGACTTTATACCAGTCATTGCCCCTATTGCTGGCGGTGCTGACGGTAAAACCTACAACATTAACGCCGATTTAGTTGCGGGAAAAATAGCTGAGGTACTGCATGCGGAAAAGCTGATGCTACTCACCAATGTCGCAGGGCTTCTCGATCAAAAAGGCGAGGTTTTAACCGGCCTGTCTACAAGCGAAGTCGATCGTCTAATTGCTAACGGTGTGGTTCAGGGCGGGATGCTGCCAAAAATACGATGCGCCCTCGAGGCCGTGAAACACGGCGTGAGGAGTGCACATATTATTGATGGTCGTGTACCCCATGCCGCGCTATTAGAAATTTTTACTGATGAAGGCATTGGTACTCTAATCAGCAACAAACATTAACGCATAATAATTTTTAGCTCTAAGGGCTATTAAAAATTGCACTAGCCTCCGTCTATGGCTAGCATGAAAGTGACTTTCGCTGGATCAATCGTCCATGGCAAACTCAAAATTAGGACGCCGGGATCAAATCTTGCAGGCATTAGCAGCGATGCTTGAGCAAGGCCCAGATACTCGCATCACGACGGCTAGGCTCGCCAAGGAGGTTGGCGTGTCTGAAGCTGCCCTTTATCGGCATTTTCCCTCTAAAACTAAAATGTTTGAGGCGCTGATAGAGTTTGTCGAGGTGACCTTGTTCACGCGAATCAGCCGGATTACTGAGGACAAACAAAATAGCTTGGACTGCTGCTATCGAATTCTCGAGCTATTGTTGGGGTTTTGCGAGCGAAATCCGGGCATTACTCGCATTCTCCACGGCGAGGCCCTGCAGGGAGAGTCCGAACGATTACATCTTCGTGTTGCACAACTCTTTGACCGCATCGAAACACAGCTGCGTACCGTTTTAAGAGAGGCTGAAGTCAAAGAACAGCTGAGACCCACAATATTACTCGCCGACAGTGCCAGCTTGTTATTGGCCACGGCTGAAGGAAGAATCTCACAGTTTGTCCGCAGCGGATTCAAGCGTTCACCTCTACAAAGCTGGGACAAACAGTGGGCGCTGTTGTCAGTCGACCTAATGCGGCCCGTGCCCGCCTAACCTATTGCGCTGGCGTTTCCAGCTGATGACGCAACCTGACAACATCCTGTAACTGTTCAAATCGGTCAATATCGCGCTGATAAAGCGCCGTCATCTCAGTGATTTGAGCCTCTCGCGTCGTTATTTTATCGTCGGTACTTTCAATCTCCCTTTTAAGCAACTTAATGCTTTCAAGGTCGACCGGCTGCGGTTCAACACCGGAACGCTCAGTCGCGGCAACACGGGCTTGGGCATTTTCAACTTGCTGCCGCAAGCTTCTACGATTTGACTTAAGAATCGAGACCCTAATTTTGAGGTCACTCAGGGATCGATCTCGCGCATCCTCAATATCGGCGATGGTCGAATACCGCAATAACAGCGACTCATCCCAATTTTGCAAGCGCTGCTGCTCAGACTTAGCGTCTTCTTCCAACTCACGAGAAAGTGCAATGTTGGCACGCTCCTCTGGCGTCATCGCCCGGGGCACAACCGATACCACCACGCCATTGGCATCTAACACTTCGTAGCCATTGTCGGCGTATTCGACGGGAACGTGAAAATCCACCACCAAAACACCGTTATCGGCTCGGTAGCGATATAAATTTTCAGCCACTCCTAGTGTCGCAGCCATCACAAAGAAAGCCGCAAAAAGTGCACCGATCAGACGGGGGCTATACCCCATAACGATCTCGATAACGCTGCATAGGATCGAGATATTGGCCCAGATCTTGAGTGGACTCAAGCCATTCGATAATGTCATGCATGGTGATGACACTCGCAACTTTCAGCCCGAGATCATCACGTACCTCATCGACCGCAGATCGAGCCCCAGATCCACGTTCGCAGCGATCCAGGCCAATAACTACCCCGTGAGCTTGGGCACCCGCATCGCGAATAAGTGCAATCGCTTCTCTAATCGCAGTTCCAGCGGT
Source organism: Luminiphilus sp. (assembly GCA_029253085.1). GTDB lineage: Bacteria > Pseudomonadota > Gammaproteobacteria > Pseudomonadales > Halieaceae > Luminiphilus. The sequence continues at coordinate 27,530 of JAQXAF010000063.1, forward strand.
GATCACATCATCCACGATAACCACGTCGTCCCTTAGCGGTGCACCTACCAGCAGCCCGCCTTCTCCATGACTTTTTTGTTCCTTGCGATTAAAGCTGTAGGGCACATCAAGGCCGTGATGGCTCGCTAGAGCTATCGCAGTGGCAGTAACCAGTGGGATGCCTTTGTAAGCGGGCCCAAACAAAACCGTCGGAATCAATTCAAACGCCACGAGAGTATTAGCGTAGCACCGGCCTAGCTCTGCCAAGGCCAGTCCTCCTGAAAACCCACCCGCATTGAAAAAGTAGGGGCTCACCCGGCCAGACTTCAACTCAAATTCGCCAAAACGTAGAACCTGACACTGGATGGCCAATTCGATGAACGCCTGGCGTGTGGCGGTATGCGCTGAGTTGCTCATAGGTTTAGTCTTCGCTTAGTTATCTGACAATCTAAATCTGGCAATCTAAAATTTCTCTGCAGTCTTGATGGCAGGTCGCCGTACCTTCCCCTATGATACTGGCCTTGTTTAGACAGGACTAGCAATGAAAGTCGTCAGTTTAGTAGTCGAAGGCCTAGAGCAGGCGCAGAAGGCCGGCCTTTTTGACTGGCTCCACGAGGAGGACGCAGATGTCGTTTGCCTGCAGGATACGCGTTGCTCAGAGTACACCTTAAAAGGCGATGTGTATTTCCCCGAGAACTACAGTCCCTACTTTCTCGACGACTTTGATAATCCAAAACGCAATGGCGTTGCCATTTACTGTAAAAAGCTCCCAAAAGCGATTATGACGGGCTTGGGTTTCGCCGACTTTGACAGCCGAGGTCTGTACATTCAGGCCGACTATCCCAACGTCAGTGTCGGATCACTACTGGTTCCCAGTGGGCAGGCGGGTGACGAGGCCATGAACACTAAGCTGAAGTTTTTGGAGCAGCTGGGCCAGCACCTGCAGAAAATCAAGAATAAGCGCAGGGACTTCATCATCTGCGGCGGCTGGGAGTTGATTGGACAGCCAATTGACGCCGAAGAAGCAGGCAATCGTACTGACATCCCGGGATTTTCGAGTATTGAGCAAGCCTGGCTTCAGGAGTTGTATCAGAACGGTTATTGCGACGCTTTCAGAAGCACAAATGCTAGATCCGAAGCATTTACCTGGTGGCCGGAAGGCGATGATGCCGGTGCCCTCCGCTCAGATACACATATCACGTCCGTGTCTCTTGAAGGCCGGGTTGATCGTGCTGTGATCAATACCGACGACGCGTTTTCAAGCCATGCGCCGGTTATCATTGAGTACGATGTTGACCTTTAGACTGGCAATTAGACTGACAGCGCCTCACGCTGTTTATTGATAATAATCTGGCCACCTGCAACGGCAAGGTCGAGCATACTGTTTAACTCGGCCCTTTCGAAAGCTGCGCCCTCAGCAGTGCCCTGAACCTCGATCAGGCCTCCACCCTCAGCAACAACGACGTTCATGTCCGTGTCCGCCGTCGAATCTTCTGCATAGTCAAGGTCTAGCACAGCCTGACCTTTCCAGACACCAACGGAAACAGCACCTATCAAAAACTTGAGCGGATCGGACTGCAAAGATTGTTTTCGCTGCAGGGTATTCAAGGCGTCAACAACGGCAACGCAAGCCCCCGAAATAGACGCGGTCCGGGTACCACCATCGGCCTGAATGACATCACAGTCGAGGGTAAGGGTATTTTCACCCAAGGCTTTTAAATCGATCGCAGCCCGCAGCGATCGCCCAATGAGACGCTGAATTTCAACGGTTCTACCAGACTGCTTACCTCGACTGGCCTCTCTGTTCATTCGGCTTCCCGTGGATCGGGGCAACATTCCGTACTCTGCTGTCAACCAACCTTGACCCTTACCCCGCAAAAATCCAGGTACGCCCGGGGTGAGTGAGGCCGTACAAAGCACTCGGGTTTGTCCAAAAGAGACCAAGACCGAGCCCTCTGCATGACAAGTAAAATTACGCTCAAAAGTAATCGCTCTGAGTTCATCAAGCGCTCTACCGCTTGGGCGGCCTAAAGTAATCGACATAGAACAAGTCCTTCAAAAAATCGGGTTATCACTGGCCGTGCCATGCCCGCCCCACCTGTTAAACTCAGTAGTAAAAGTCACTAATGACGAACTAGAAGCAACAGGGGATAGCAAGTTGACGCAGAGCATGACTGGGTTTTCGCGCGCCATTGTAACAACTGACTTCGTATCGGTCACAATAGAAATGAGATCGGTCAATAATCGTTATCTTGACGTGCAAGTTCGTTGCCCTGAAGTCCTTCGATCGCAGGAGTCCGATTGGCGTCAAAAAATTGCAAAACAAATTACTCGAGGCAAGGTGGACGTATCCGTTCGAACCGACCTCGTGGAACAAAATGGATCGCTGCAGTTAGATTCAGGCCGCCTTGAAGAATTGCAAACTGTATTGAGCCAGCTAGGGGAGCAATTTCCCGATTCGCCACCGCCTGATCAGCTCGCATTACTAATGGCGCCGGGTGTTATCACTAATAAGACCACGGGCGAATCGGAGTGGATCGAAGCCGGAGCAGGCGCTCTAAAGCGAGCGCTTAGTGGGCTGGTTGCCACCAGAGAAGAGGAAGGCGGTAAACTGGAAAGCCTAATTTTAAGCCGATGCGAGGCCTTCAAGAACTACCTTGCAGACTTTCGAGCGGCCCTGCCAGATTTGCAGCAAGCCAATCGACAACGGCTGCTTGACCGGATACAACAGCTGTCGGTGGAACCCGATGCGAAAAGATTAGAGGAGGAGCTGGTTTACAGTGCCCAAAAAACAGATGTCGATGAAGAACTAGATCGGCTGGATGCCCACCTAGTGGCAATAGAGGTCGCGATAAAAGGCAAGCAACCCTGTGGTCGCCGTCTTGATTTTTTAATGCAGGAGCTCAATCGGGAAGCCAATACGCTGGCGTCAAAGTCGGCATCCCTATTAACGACTCAGACCGCTGTAGAATTTAAGGTGCTCATCGAACAGATGCGGGAACAAATTCAGAACATTGAATAAAGGAGGTAACAAAGCTTGGAAGCGCATCCACCAACAGGCAATCTACTGACCGTATCAGCACCAAGTGGCGCGGGTAAAACCTCGCTAGTGCGTGCTCTTATCGAGCGCAGACCAAATTTAAGTGTTTCCGTGTCCCATACGACACGCCCTATGCGGCCAGGAGAAGTTGATGGCGTCAATTATCACTTCATCTCTAAAGCGGCCTTCATTGCAGCGCAGGAGTCCGGGGAGTTCTTTGAATGGGCCGAGGTATTTGGTCACTTTTATGGAACAGCCAAAGCCGAGGTGGCTTTGCGCAGAGCTGCAGGCAGCGACGTTATTTTAGAAATTGACTGGCAGGGCGCTCGACAAGTAAAGGCTGTTTGCCCTGAAAGCTGCTGTATTTTCGTGTTACCGCCCTCAATCGCGGACTTAGAAAGCCGACTCACAAACCGGGGGCAAGATATGCCAGACACGATAAAACGACGTATGGACGAGGCACAAAGTGAAATGGCCCACTGGCCCGACGCTGATTATTTAGTCCTAAACGACGACTTTGATCGTGCCCTGACAGATCTAACCACCATTACTGACAGCCTTCGGCTCACGCTGGATTATCAATCAAGAGGCCTAAGCAAGATTCTCGATGCCCTAACCCCCCACTGAGGTGATTTTTACCATAGTCCGCTCCCACTCGTAGTGAGGTATACTGGTGGACTGATTCGCGTTTGTGCGAAATTAATAGGAGATCGATTCACCCATGGCACGCATCACTGTAGAAGATTGTTTAGACAATGTGGACAACCGTTTCGAGCTGGTTATGCTAGCGTCCAAACGGGCTCGTCAAATCGCGACCCAAGGTAAGGACCCCCTTGTCGATGAGGAATCAGATAAACCTACCGTGATTGCTTTACGCGAAATTGCGGAAGGCAAAGTGACTCCCGAGCTTATTGCACGTGAAACCGAAATCGAAGCTGAAGAAGAGCTGGCAGCGAGTTTCGAAACACCCGTTTACTAGCCTTCGGGTAATAGAGACCTTTGGTTGCCGGTACGTTTCAGGTCCTTAGCAGCTCCCTTACAGATGCTAGGTCACGGCTGCGGTTTAAAACCGCTGCGCTTACCCATCAAGAAAACGCCGGCGACACTGATCGTTCTTTTGCAAGCTTTGAACGTCAAATCACGACCTACCTCCATGACACGCAAGTCTTATTAGTCAAGCGTGCCTACTTCTTTGCCGAACAAGCCCATTACGGCCAAGTGCGTCGCAGTGGCGAGCCCTACGTCACGCACCCATTAGCCGTTGCCAGTGTTCTAGCAGAAATGCATATGGACCATCAAAGCCTGATGGCCGCACTGCTGCATGACACTATTGAAGACACCGGTGTTACGAAAGAAGATATCGGAGCGCAATTTGGTGCGGAAGTGGCTGAGCTCGTCGATGGTGTGAGCAAACTTACACATATTGAATTCGATAGTCTTGAGCACAAGCAGGCAGAAAACTTTCAAAAGATGG
>JAQXAF010000085.1 GCA_029253085.1 Luminiphilus sp.
AGCACGAAACTGCACCGACTCATAAAAGCGTATGGATTGGGGCACCGCAACCGCCAAAACAAGCCCAACAACCGTAAGGGCTGCAACGATCTCAACCAGCGTAAAGCCGTGAGATTTAATCCCAGTTGTTGACGTCTGCGTCCTCACCATCACCACCTGGAGATCCATTCTGCCCGTAAGTAAAAATATCGAGCTCAGCATTCTGCCCCGGGTACTTATAGTTGTACTCACGCCTCCAGGGATCCTTTGGCACCTTGCCACCTTTCAGATAAGGTCCGTTCCAGCCGATGGCATCACCGGGCTTTTTCACCAGTGCCTCCATGCCTTCGTTGGTTGATGGGAAGCGGCCCACATCAAGCTTGTACATTTCTAGCGCCTGCTCGAGATCGCGAATTTGAATTTTCGCTGTCTTAGACTTAGCTCCACCCAGCTGATTTAAAACCTGAGGTCCTACTAAACTCACCAGCAGACCTAATATTGCCAGAACGACCAAAAGCTCCATCAGGGTAAAACCACGCTGACGTTGATTGGATTTTCTATACATCATTATTCCTCTTTGTTACAAAATACAAACCCTAGCCTCAAGCGCACATGATCAAATAGCGAGGTCGTTCACTGACAAAATACCCATCAAGATCGAGATGATAATGACCGCAATAATGGCGCCCATTGTTAAAATTAATAAGGGCTCAAGCAGCGTCAGCAGGCGTTTCACACCCGATGCGACGTGGTCCTCAAACACAGAGGCGAGCTCCAACATCATGTCATCAAGCCGCCCTGATTCTTCACCAACCCGGGTCATCTGAATCACCATGGGCGTAAACATTTCAGTTTCATCAAGTGCCACAGACATGCGCTTGCCAGCTTTAACGGCAGCAGGCAAAACGTTAAGGCCTTCCTTAAGCGGCACATTGCCCACCGTATCAATCGCTATTTGAATTGCCTTTAACAGGGAAACACCATTACCTAATAACGTGCCCACGGTACGAGCAAACTTAGCCATTTCATATTCGAAGGCAATAGTCCCGGCTATAGGCAATGATAAAAGGCGCCCATCAAGTGCGCTTTTGCCTGTGGGAGAGACCGCCCAGCGCTGCACCACCATAACCAGCACAGCACCCAGCACACCAACCAACAAGCCCCAGGCTTTGATAAACTCCGCCGCAGCAATAACCGCCTTCGTCATGCCCGGCAAAGCATCGCCCATATCGTTAAATAACGTCTCAAACTGCGGCACAACAAACCCCAGCATTACCACCACTGAAATCACAGCTACAACCAACAAAATCGCCGGGTAAATAAGCGCGGAAACGATAGAATCTCGAGTGGCTTTAGCACTTTCCAAATGCTCCACGAGACGCTCAAGGACCGATGAGAGTTGACCACTTGCCTCTCCCGCTCTGACCATACTGAGATAAAACGGACCGAAGATCTCATCATAGGGCTGCAGTGCTGATGACAATGACTTTCCGCCTTTGACTGCCTTTAACAAATCAGCGAGCACCGCTCGCATGCGCGGCTGCCCGTCCATATCTATAAGCACTTTCAGGGCCCTGTCGAGAGGCAGGCCCGCTCTTAGCAGCACCGAAAGCTCGGTAGTCATAGACAGAACTTCCTGCCTAGTGGGTGGCTTGGTATCGGCTTCGCCATCCCCCTCGACAATTTTGAGCGGAGTTAAGCCTCGGGCACGCAGCTGACGGGTAGCAAGATCGAGGGCGTTTGCCTCAATAACACCCTGCTGAGCTTTGCCGTCACGGCCCACCGCTTTATAGGTAAAAGCCGGCATTAGGCGATGGCGTTCTCGGTACGTGAAGCTTTAACAAGCGGTACGGGATCTAACGCCTCACCATCACCGCTTTGATCTTGGGTAACCCGCATAACCTCTTCTAACGAAGTCTGTCCCTGCACCACCTTTCGCAAACCGTCTTCGTAAAGCGTGATCATGCCTTGGCGACGGGCGGCACTATGCAAAATTGTGGCATCAGCACCTTCCATAATGACCCGGTGCATCTCCTCATCCAGCAAAAAGAGCTCATGGATTGACGTCCGCCCAACATAGCCAGTCTGGCCACACTGGTCACAGCCTTTGGCCTGAAAAACCGTTTGCTGCCCATCTGACAAAAATCGCTGCAGATTGTATTTGCGAATGGCAACTTCAGAAAGCTCAACCGATTCCTTGCAACTCGAGCACAGCGTCCGAACGAGCCGCTGGGCTAATACGCCGTTTACCGATGAGGTGATTAAGTACCGCTCAACACCCATATCTTCGAGTCGTGTAATCGCACCTGCCGCCGTATTAGTGTGCAGTGTAGACAGCACTAAGTGGCCGGTTAGGGCCGATTGCACACCAATCTGGGCCGTCTCGGTATCGCGCATTTCACCGATCATGATAATGTCCGGATCCTGACGCAAAATAGAGCGCAGTGAGCGCGCAAAGGTGAGCTCAATCTGAGCCTGCACCTGAATTTGATTGACCCCCTCTAACTGATACTCAACGGGATCTTCCACAGTAATAATTTTTAGCCGCTCAGAGTCGAGGGATGCTAAGGACGCATAAAG
>JAQXAF010000091.1 GCA_029253085.1 Luminiphilus sp.
GCCCGCGAGCTGTTAGCAACTAACTCTGCGATACCTGTGGCGGCTAAGGGGAACTGTGGTATCCCGGAGTACGTTGATGGCGCGATTCATTACCACGGCAGCCCGGAGCTCATGGCTCAGTACGCTGTTTTCGCGCGTGATGCAGGTGCTACCGTTATTGGTGGTTGCTGTGGCACGACACCTGAACACGTCGCCGCTATGGTTGCAGCACTTAATAGCACCCCAAAAGGGACCTTTGATGCCGCTGCCATGGACCTGGCCTTGGGTATCGCTTGGAAGAATTTACCCGACCCCAAGGCTGCTGATTCAGAGACAAGCTCCCGGCGCGGTCGGCGTAAAAGGGCCTAATGGCGCTCAGGTCTACCCCTGTAAAAAGAGGGTAGCAGGAATAGGCTGCTTGGGTGCGCTGCTTCCCTGTTAATCGCGCGCTGAAACGTAATGAATCTTGCAGCTTGCCACTCAGATTACATCCAATGCGACTTTACTAGCACGCTGAAACCCCCAAGAGCAGTGACTCTGGTGTGGAATTCAGGAACGTCTCAATCTCCCAATCGCCTTGTAAAATAATGGTCGCTCTAGGGCCTTCAGCGTCATGCTGTCCCGTCGAATCAAACTTCCAGAACATACGGTCAGGGCGGATGTTGATTCGCGAGATTTCCGATTAAGCGGACCACAGGCTTTGTTGTAATTTTGCAAACCACTCGTCTGGCAAGTTAACGATCGAGTTGATAGGATTTTTAGCAGGTTCTTTGGCTTGCAGGAGGCGTTGAGAACATGTCCAGCCTGACTAAATTTTTCGCTGAATTATTGTCGGTGGTCAGTTTAATGAGTGGCGCTGGTGGGGGTGATCCCTCAGCCAACCCTGACCCCGATGGTTTGTTCTCGGTAGGAGGCTCGGTGACGGGCCTCGACTCTAGTGAGCCCTTGATACTAGGGTTAGGAAACGCAGAGCTGGAAGTTGATCAAAACGGTCCCTTTGTCTTTGCTGATTTCACCCGAGCGGACGCCCCTTACGAAGTGATCATTATTAGCGAGCCGCCTCGCCTCGACTGCGATATCGAGGGTGGCTCGGGTTTCACTGAAGGGCAAGACGTCAGCGACATTGAAATTTCATGCTCGAGCAACGCTACCGCTGAGCTTTTCTCCTCTGACCGGCTACACCAAGTGCGTCTGACTATGACCTTGGAGGAGTGGCGAGCTTTTGAGCTAGATACTATTCGTGCGAATTACTCGATCAACGATGCCAGCGGCAGTGCGTCGCCGTTGACCTCTTTTTCCCATAGTGAGGTGTATCGCTCAGCAGATTTTAGCTATTTAAATGCTGACGGCACTGAGACTCAAGTCGAAAAAGTCGGCTTCAAAATGCAGGGCAACACCAGCCGGCAATATCCTGTGGATCAAGACAGTGAGCCCAATCGACCTAGGCGCTTTGCCTTCTCGGTAAAATTTGATGAAGAGTTTGATGAGGACGAAAGTGTTTACGCGTGTATCGACGCCAATGGCACGCCTGCCGCTGTTTCAGGTGAGCCCTGCTACGATATTGTCGGCCAAGACCTCGTTGAATATCCCGAGGCTGATGGTCGAGAGTTTATGGATGTTGAAAAGCTTCGATTCCGTTTTAATCGAGACGACCCGACCTACCAGCGTGAAGTGCTCGCACATGAATTGTTGAACGCAGCGGGTGTGCCAGCGGCCCGAGCCACACATGCTCAAGTAAATCTCGTGATAACCGGTACAGAAGATCAAACACTGTATAACGCAGCCTTGCCCCAAACGTTCAATATGGGCGTGTTTACAATGATGGAGCAAATCGATAAGCCCTTTTTGAAGCTTTACTTCGACAAAAATGGGTATTTATTTAAGACGGGAGCCCCCGGCAATTTAGCAGAACCCGATGCGTCCGATAGCGACTGCGACCCCTATGAGGCATCGACGGTATTTTTCAATGAGAATTTTTGTGTTGTTGGTGTCGAAAAATCTGACCCCGATTCAGCGTTGGAGTGGTTGGGGGAGGAAAATTACTTAAATCCAGACTTTGTAAATTCCAATATCAATGGCGATGGCAGTGCGGGCAACGTCTCCCAGTTTGTGCCCTATAAACCGACTTACGACTTAAAGACCAAGAAAAAATCCCTTGATGAGGCGCGGGCGGCTTTGCAAGATTTCGCGAGTTTTGTGCAGGGCAGACCGACTGCAGAAGCCTTATCTGAGCGGTTTGATGTGGCCGGTTTTATCAAGGCTCAGGCGATGGAGATCGTTTTAGGTGCGGTTGATCATTACGTTCGGGTCGCCAACAATTATTATTTGTATTACAACCCACCATCGGGCCGCTGGATTTATATCCCCACGGATTTTGATTACACCCTCATTGACGTTACCGGTCCAAACTGTGCGGTGAATGCCTTTCTCCCAATCTGCAATCAGATTTTAAACGTTGAGGCATTTACCGACCTAGCGTCAACGACGGCGTTTGATAATGGTGTCTCGCCCCACTGGGCGGGGCGATTCTTTTACCCCAATTACCCACCTGTTTTGTGGGAGATTATTTTTGGTTCGGACAGCAGCCCCAATGACGATTATCGCGAGCAGCTATACCAAGAAATTGAAGGTATTTTGGATCAGCACTTTGATTGGGCCCTGCTAGCGCCCACTTTAGAGGAGCGCCGTGAACGCCTTGACGCTGCGATCAGATCAACTGACGCGGCAGACGCTGAAACTGTACTCGGCGAATCAGAGTGCTCCCAAATCTATAATCCCGAAGAAATCGACGGTGATTCAATGACGTTTTGTTCCCCAAGCCGCGCTTCCATCAAGGAGTTTGTGGCGGTTCGGCGGGAAACATTACTCGAGGAACTATTGCAGCAGTGAGGTTATTAAGACCGACGAGCCGGATAAATTGTTGATGCTAAGAGATAAAATTCTGGGGGTGGCATGCGGTTAAAATATCAAGAGCAAAATTGTGCGATGACCCTGCGTGAGGGGGTAGAGGAGTATCGGGCGTACCTGGCGGCCATAGAGCGCAAAATTATGGTGGATACGAGCGAATCAAGGCTTCTGCTGGAGCACGATGCGACCCACGTCATTTTTGGTATGGATACTAGCCTCGAGCAAGAAGCTGGGCTCGACAGCTGGCTGCTTTGGGGTTGCCAGTGGCGATTAGTTTATATTCGGGCGTATGGAAATCTTCCCGAAATTAAAGCGCTTTATCGGGCACTTATTAAAGAATTTGGGTGGCGTGGGCTCCCTCGGCTTTATTGGAAAACCTTGGGGCTGAAATGGCGTGTTTTTAGGCGCTCCCGATCAATGTCAAAAAAATGGCCCTATCAATTTCCAGATCCCTGGTTAGACAAATCGATTAACGAGCTGCGGCACGAGCACGGCTTGATCATTCTCAACGAGGAGGAGCGCTGGGCGGGCGCGCCTTTGGCGTGGAGCGGCCATTACTAACGCGGCCCATGCCTCGGCGTGGCCAGTGTATGGCCTGACGTGGCCAGCCTAGTTAGTGCCCTGTGATTTTTGAGAACTTGATGCCTTTCGCTAAAAAAAAGCCGCATTAGCGGTGTGTTTTCGTGAAATTCTGAGCTTCTCTGCACTGCTAAAAGTACGACATTGGTCTATGGTGTTAGCTGAGCGCTTGTGGCCCAATATGTTGAGTGATTGCTTTGATCAGCAGCAGGCCGAGGAAGCGGACTCAGTCCTGTGCAGGTTCTAATTAACGTCACGTCTTGAAAGGCCAAATAATCATAATTAGTCAGTGGGATGGGTAAATGAATCGAATCAAAATGCATGCTGGATATATGTGGCTAGTAATGCCTGTTTTGATGGGCATGACCGCTTGTATGGAGCAGGGCCCCGATATCAGTGAAACCATGTCTGCTCGTGCAAATATTCCTAATCAGGTGCTCGAAGTTAACAATAAGGTTATCGAGCGCAGGCAGTACAGCGCAGAGCGCAATGCGTATTACGGGGATTTGCATGTTCACACCGGATACTCCTTCGATGCTTACGCTTTTGGAACCGTAGCCACGCCTTATGATGCTTATCGCTATGCCAAAGGCGAACCCCTTGCCCACCCATCGGGCTATGAAATGCAGCTGCGTCAGCCCCTGGATTTTTATGCCGTGACCGATCACGCCATGTTTATGGGCTTATTGAAGGAGGCTGCAGATACCAACACTAAGTTCTCTAAAACTAGCGCGGCGCAGCCTATACATAATATAAACGCGCCGGATAATTACGGGGCCTACAGCTTTTTTGGCCGGCAAACGGCGTTTGCAACATTTTTACCTGATGTGGTGGGCGAATTAATTGCCGGTAATCTTGATGAGGCGGAAATTGAGGCAGTCACCCGGTCGGCCTGGGCTGACAGCATTAATGCGGCTGACCAGTATAACCAACCGGGTAAGTTCACGACTTTTGCGGCTTATGAGTACACCTCTTCGACGGATGAAATGGGCAACTTGCATCGAAACGTGATCTTCCAGGGTACCGATCGGTTACCTGAGGTCCCCTTCTCACGCTTTCACTCCCAGAACCCTGAAGGTCTTTGGAACTGGATGGACGACTTGCGTGACCAGGGCGTTGAGAGTCTGGCAATACCCCATAATTC
>JAQXAF010000098.1 GCA_029253085.1 Luminiphilus sp.
CCCAGTGATTGGGTGCATTCGGCCTTTGCCATTGGGCGCCACCAAATGGCTTACGTGGCGGCGGCGGTGCTCTCGGGGGGCAACGTTCGTGTCGGGCTTGAGGACAACCTGTGGCTCGACAAAGGTCGGCTTGCCACCAATGCCGAGTTGGTGGAGCGTGCCGCCACCATCATTCGTGCCATGGGGGTTGAGATTATGACCCCCGCTGAAGTTCGTAGCGAATTGAACCTGACTGAGCGAGCGCTACCCTGATGCCGGTTGCAGCGATTATTGGCGGGGGTGTGATTGGGTCGGGCTGGGCTGCTCGGTTTTTACTTAACGGTTGGGACGTTCGCTACTTTGATCCCGGCCCTAGGGCCGATGAAGCTTTGGCGAGGACTCTAGACAAGGCCAGGCGCTGGGTTCCCGAGGTCTACGATGGATTACCCCCAGAGGGCCAGCTCGAAATCGTTGAAACACTTGAAGCGGCTGTCGCGGGGGCCGACTGGATTCAAGAGTCCACCCCCGAGCGATTACCCCTGAAACACCAAGTGCTTGAGGCTATTCAGGCGGCCTGCTCAGAGACTGCCGTCATTGGCTCGTCGACTTCGGGCTTTATGCCCTCTGAACTGCAGGCACAGTCACAGCGGCCCGAGCAGATACTGGTCACTCATCCCTATAACCCGGTGTATCTATTGCCTATTGTTGAGTGCGTGCCCTCACCGGCAACCTCAGCGCAAACACAAGCCAAAGCAATGGCTACCCTAGAGCAGATCGGTATGAAGCCGGTTGCTGTGGGCGCTGAAGTCCCCGCTCATATTGGTGATCGATTGATGGAAGCTTTGTGGCGAGAGGCGCTATGGCTGATTAAGGACGGCGTGGCTACGACTGAACAAATTGACGACATCATGACCCACGGCTTTGGCCTGCGCTGGGCCCAAAAAGGACTGTTTGAAACCTACCGTATTGCGGGGGGTGAAGCGGGAATGCAGCATTTTCTCGAGCAATTTGGCCCCTGCCTTTCCTGGCCGTGGACCAAATTAATGGATGTCCCCGACCTTGACGATGCGCTGATCGGACGTATTGTTGAGCAGTCTGATGCTCAAGCCGGTGATCGTTCGGTGAGCACGCTCGAAGCCGAGCGCGATGCCAATCTTGTGGCGTTGCTTAAGGTATTGCGAGAGCAGGACACCGCGGCGGGTGCCTTCCTCAATCGCTTAGGGGCCAAGCCTCACACACCCTGACGGAACGGCTCAGAGGTTGCGAGGGCAACGGCTGCCACCTTTTTATCCTGTCTTGTTGGAGTGACGGAGTCTCACGCTAATCAGCGAGCGTGCCTAAATCAAAATGCTGATCACCGGGTTGGGCATCGGGCCAATTGGTGCGCCAGACCTCACGGGATACTGGGCCCACCGGCACCGGTGTGCGATCGAAGTCCGGCTGTGGGGTTACCAGCGGGGCCACCGTGATGTCGTGTCGGGGCACGGTGAAAAACGGAAAGCTGTAGCGCTCTTGCCCGGATTGGTTGACCACTTTGTGGGGTGTTGAAACAAAATAACCCCCAGACCATAGCTCCAGCAGGTCGCCAATATTCACAATCAGGGTATCTTCCGCAGCGACAACTTCTAACCAATTAACTTGTTCTCGGGGACGAAGCCAAAGCCCGCCAACCGGATCAGGAAACAGCAGGGTCAAGGCGTCAGTATCTTTGTGGGGGTGAATACCATAGCCCGCCTCCTCTGGTGGCTTAGCTGGCGTCGACGGATAGTGCAGCAGGGTCATATTGGTGAGCGGTGAGTTAAACATTGACAAAAACCGGTGCTCATCGACGCCCATGATTTGTGCCACTAGGCCGAGTAGCCTATGGCTAACCCGGTCGCAGGCCTGCCAATAACTTAAAAGAGTGTCTTTGAAGTGGGCGGGCTCACTAGGCCAAAGGTTGGGGCCGTACAAGTCACATTGCTCAATAATCGGGTCGGCTGCAGCAACTTCATAATGAAGCTTATAGCCCTCGTAGTGATCGGTGAGGGTGCTGTTACTGTTCGCCGAAAAGAACCCCAGAGGAATATAGCCGCGATAATTTTCGGGGGTGATGGACTCGTGCAATTTTTCGGTGAGCGGACGGTTGAAGTATGTTTTTAGTAGCTCCCGCATCTCCGATATTTGCTGAGCTGCAATGCCGTGCCCGGTGATCAGTGCAAAGCCAATCTTGTTAAAAGCGGTTTCCAAAGCCGGCTTTACTGTCTCATCACTGGCTTGCAAATCAATTAGGGGTAAGTGGGTTAGGTTCATGAGCTCCCAATGGTTATCGCCATGCTATTTCTGGTGCGGTTCTACTCTTGGCATCATCACCTATGCGCACTTCTCGTGCAAAATGTGCTCACTTGATGCTTACTGCAAAGGCGATGCGATTTAACGCAACAGTTGCGCTATTTACTGTGGAAGCTTCTTACTGTGGAAGCTCCGCTATAGGGGATGCTGGGTGCAGTGGGGTTCAACCCTCAAGGGAGATTTCGCTATGACCATAAGTTGCAGTATTTTGGGTGACCGGTTGTCGAGGACCACGGCTATCTCGTGGTCCCCTACTACTGACCGCGCCAGCGCCAGCTTTTATCTCGCAAACTGTTTAGTGGCGCTGACGCTAATGATCCTCAATGTAACCACAGCTTCGGCTGCCGGGGCGGGTAGTGGGATGACAAACAACACAGCGGCCGTGACCAAAAAAGCAGTTTTTCTGATTGTCGACGGTATTCCAGCCGATGTTATTGAGCGCGTGGTCACTCCCAATCTCGATGCCATTGCCAAGGCGGGTGGCTACACTCGAGCCGAAGTCGGGGGCCCTTTAAACGACCCTGCAGAGACCCCTACCGTGTCTGCGCCGGGGTATATGAGTTTGGTGACCGGGACTTGGGCGAATAAACATAACGTTTACACCAACTATGACCTGACGCCGAATTACGACTATTGGAATCTATTTCGTCTCGCTAAAGCCGTTGAGCCACCGTTGCAGACCGGGATTTTTTCGACCTGGACCGACAATAGAACGGTCCTTCTCGGTGAGGGACTTGGGGAAAACGCGGGGGGCGTCAGTATTGACTTCGTTGCAGACGGTTTTGAGACCGACGCCCGGCGTTTTCCCCAAGCGCCTCATGATCGACACATACAGGCGATTGATCGCCATGTCGCTGCCGAGGCGGCCCGGGCGATCGAGCAGGCAGGGCCTGATTTGTCCTGGGTGTATTTGCAGTACACCGACGATGTCGGTCACGCCCGGGGGGACAGCCCCGAGCTTGATGCGGCGGTTGAAGTCATGGATCAATTGGTGGGCACGGTCTGGTCGGCTGTTCAGGCTCGAGCCGCGAGCCATAGTGAAGATTGGTTGATTTTGGTGACCACCGATCACGGGCGAGATCTTGAGACAGGAAAGGATCATGGCGGTCAGAGCGAACGGGAACGAACCACTTGGATGGTGACCAATAGCCAGCGACTGCTTCCGCGTTTTTACCAGCGACCCACCATTGTTGACATTTACCCCTCTCTGACACGCCACCTTGATATTCCTGTGCCCCCCTCCGTTGTATCGGCGCTTGATGGGCGCTCATTTATTGAATAATGGGATTCACTGTTGAGCTTGCAAGCTGCCGCCGCCTACACTGCCCAACCTCGGGTGAGTTGTGAGGGCAGTTGTGGGGGAAACAGTGGCCGGCGACAATGCCAAGCGAGACCATGGCTCAGTGTGGCATTAAGCGAGTGATATTGGCTGAGGCGGCGATGAACACGCCTTTTGGCACCCCAAAAAAGGAGCGCGAGAGCATTGAGTGAGTTTGACTACATCATCGTGGGTGCCGGTTCGGCGGGTTGTGTTCTTGCCAACCGTCTGACGGAAGATGGGACGCACTCGGTCCTGCTGATCGAAGCGGGCAAGGATGATCGTAGCCTGTTTATTCGCATGCCCACGGCATTATCTATTCCCATGAATACCCCACGCTTTAACTGGGGTTACTGGGGGCAGCCCGAGCCCGGTCTTGACCAACGAAAAATGGACTGCGCCCGAGGCAAAGTCTTAGGGGGCTCCTCGGCGATCAATGGCATGGTTTATGTGCGTGGCCATCCGGAAGATTTCGATAGCTGGGTCGAACAGGGTGCCGAGGGCTGGAGCTACGCTCACTGTTTGCCCTATTTTCGTCGGGCTGAGCGCTGGATGGCCGGCGCTGATGAGTACCGTGGCGGTGACGGCCCGGTCGACACCTGTAACGGTAACCGTATGCGTAACCCGCTTTATCAGGCGTTTGTCGATGCGGGTTGCGATGCGGGCTATGGCAGTACCTCCGATTACAACGGTTTTCGCCAGGAGGGTTTTGGCCCCATGCACATGACCGTTCGTCATGGGGAGCGCTGTTCTACCGATCTGGCCTACCTCAAACCCGCGCGAAAGCGCCCAAATTTAACCCTCGTGACCCGTGCCGAAGTCGAGCGTCTCATTTTGTCGGGCAGTCGTGTTACGGGCGTGCAGTATCGCTGCAAGGGCAAGTCCGTCTCGGCGTCTGCACGACGCGAGGTGATCGTGAGTGCAGGCTCGGTGGGCTCGCCTCTCTTATTACAGCGCTCGGGGATTGGGCCCCCCGCGGTACTCAAAGCCGCCGGTGTCGAAGTGCTTCACGACTTGCCGGGGGTGGGCGAGAATTTGCAAGACCACCTTGAGGTGTATTTTCAATACCGCTGTCGTCAACCGATCACGGTGAACGGGCACCTCGATTGGTTTTCAAAGCTCCGTATTGGTGTTCGATGGATACTCACGCGATCGGGTCTTGGCGCGACCAATCATTTTGAGTCCTGTGGCTTTATTCGTTCTCGAGCTGGCTTATCGGCCCCCGATATTCAGTATCATTTTATGCCCGCGGCGATTCGCTACGACGGTAAGGCAGCCTTTGACGGGCATGGGTTTCAGGTGCATGTGGGCCCCAACAAACCCGAAAGCCGAGGGCATGTGCGTATCACTGGGCCCGCCCCGGACGATGAACCCGAAATCCTGTTCAATTATTTGGCAACGGAGCAGGATCGCCAGGACTGGCGGAATTGTTTGCGTTTGACCCGAGAAATACTGCAACAGCCGGCTCTTGATGCTTATCGCGCCGAGGAAATCCAACCCGCGATTGATCTGGCCGACGATGCTGCGGTCGATGCCTGGGTACGGAATAATGTTGAAACGGCGTATCACCCATCGTGTTCTTGTCGCATGGGAGCTGTCGACGATGTCGATGCCGTCGTGGACCCGCAGTGTCGGGTCCGAGGTTTAAACGGTTTGCGGGTTGTTGATTCATCGATTTTTCCCACCATTCCCAACGGCAACCTCAACGCGCCGACAATTATGGTGGCCGAACGTGCAGCCGACTTGATACGGAATAAAACTCCCCAGCGTCAGGAGGCTAGAGTTTGGGAGGCCCCCGATTGGCAAACACAGCAGCGCGCGGGGCAACCCCGGCGCTCCGTTCCAGTGGGGCTACCCCCGGCGACTTAATAGAGGCCACTGACCATGAATTTGATTCTGTCGACAGCGATTATCGTGACAACGCTGACCTCGCTGTTTTTAGTGGTCAGGTATCGCAATGTTGCGATTGAGGGCAGTGTGCCGGTACCTCTGGTGACCTTCCTAGCGATTCTTTTTACCTCGGGCTTGGACGTGGGGCTGATCATGTTCCCGCTGGTCGACTTTCAGTCCTTTGCCGCTGATCCCGAATATGCCTTTGCCAATCCCCTTGCCCTTGAATTTGGGTTTTGGGGCTTTCTGGTTTGGGGGTTTTATTTTTTAACGACTTTCTATTTTTGCGTGTTGGAGCCGAAGCTGAAGTTGTTTGAGATACCGGTGATCAAGCTGGCTAATAACTTTTGTATTATTGGCACCTGCGCGTTCACCGGCTATTTATTCCTTCACTACCTCCCCGATTATGTGGCGGGCATCTCAGATGCCCTGCGCTTTGGTGGGGTGGCGTTGGTGGTTTTGCTGGCGGTGCTGTCGAGCACCCACTTACGTTTTGTCAAAGCCCTTAGCTTGGGTTCAACGGGGTTGTTTTTTCTGCTGATTGTCGGGGCTTTCTTGGGCTCAGACATGGGTTTTGCTGGACTGGGCAAGTCACTGGCAGGTTTGGGCGATTATTTTGGGCAGATTCACCGCTTCGTACTGCCCCTGAACGATTACCACGCGTTTTATCTGTTTTGGTGGTTTGCCTGGAGCATCATGATTGGGCAATTCGTGTCGCGGTTTGTGGGGGGGCTGACCGCCTGGCAGTTGTTGCTGGCACTATTGGTCGTACCTTCGATTCCCATTGCTTTGTGGTTTGCGGTTTTGTACGGCTACTTCACCCAGGGCTTAAATGTTACTGGGGGCTTGAGCTGGGCAATGATCGCAGTGGGCGTGTTGTTCGTTGTGAA
>JAQXAF010000099.1 GCA_029253085.1 Luminiphilus sp.
TTGATTTTGCCAATACCACTTCCGCCGCCATGTACCAGCAGCGTGTCTTCAGGCTTGAGCGCTCCAAGGGTAAACACGTTGTGCCAAACCGTAAGCAGTGCCTCTGGAAGCGCGGCACCGCTGCGACTATCGATGTTGGGTGGCAGGAGCAGCGTATGGTCTGCTCGGGCGATGGCAACGGTGGCGTAGCCACCCCCTTGCACCAGCGCTGCAACGCTGTCCCCTATTTTAAAGCCATCGACATCAGGTCCAATAGCGGCAATCAGGCCGGCAACTTCAAGCCCTAAAATGGGTGAGGCGTCGTCTGGAACAGGATACAGGCCCAAGCGCTGCAGGATATCGGCGCGATTGACCCCAGCAAAATCAACAGTAATCGCTATTTCGCCCGCGGCGGGCGCGACCAGCGTGTCGGTTTTTAGACTGAGGGTGTCGGAGTTTTCAATGTCGATATACTGTCGGCGCATGGTGTGTCTCAATTTCCGGATAACAAAGCATAACCCACAGGATTAGATGCGTACCGGCAAAATTGGCTGTAGTAATTTGGAGGCCATGGGGGGTACTGTGCACCATCAGTGACGTTTATTTAGGAGGAATCAGTGGCTAAACCTATGTTTTTGCGCAGGGCCAAACGGCAGTTTAACTTCACAATGGCGCGCATGTTGTTTGGTGACAAGTCAACAGCCCCCCACTTCGCACTAGTGGGCTCGGGCAGTGCGAATCACCTTTGTCAGCGCATTGTAGATAGTCGCCATCAGCGGGTGCTGATCGTTACCGATAAGCCCTTGCGGGATTTGGGACTTGTAGATCGAGCCTGTGAGACCTTACTTAAAGCTGGTATCGACCTAATTTGGTACGACGGCGTTCAACCCGATCCGACATTCAGTCAAGTTCGTGAAGGGGCGCAGATATTACGCGAGCAGGCTTGCACCGCGATTCTTGCGGTGGGCGGTGGCTCTTCGATGGATGCCGCTAAGATCATTGCGGCCACGCTTAATTCTAACGATGAGCCTGAGTCGTGGGCGGGCATTAACAAGGCCCCTGAGACCGCCGCGCCGCTTTATGCGATTCCAACAACAGCGGGAACCGGTAGTGAAGCGACGATGGGTGCTGTGATCACCCATGAAGGTGATCAGAGTAAGGTTGTTATAAGTGGTGCAGCGCTTTTACCGGTTGCTGTGGCGCTTGATCCGGATCTCCTACTGGCTTTGCCTCCTGCAATAACGGCGGCTACAGGGTTGGATGCATTGACCCATGGGGTCGAGGCATATATTGGTATTTGGAGTAGAGGTACGAGTGCGGAAACAGCCAGGATGTGTGTTGGCGGCGTGGCTCAGTGGCTCCCGCGAGTCATGGCGGAGCCCAGCGACCTAGAAGCGCGACTGGGCATGTCGATGGCGGCTTACTACGGCGGAGTGGCCATTAATCAGGTTAATGTTGGGGCAGTCCACGCGATTGCTCACCAGCTGGGTGCCTTTTACCATTTGCCTCATGGGGTTGCCAACGCGATGGTCCTGCCCCATGTTTTGCGGGTTTTTGGCGACTCGGCCAAAGCCCGTTTGGAAGAGTTAGCACCCCTCATGGGGGTCTCCGGTGCGGTAGCTGCCATCGATGCTATGGAATCCCTGCGGGAAAGCGTAGGCCTACCCGGTAACTCCGAAGCTATTAAAGCGGCAGATCATGGGAAGATTACGGCACGAGCGCTGGAGGAGAGTGACGGTTACTTTTCACCCAGAATACTCACGGCGCCTGATGTTGAGCAAGTCTTAAGAGCGATTACGGCTTAGTTGAAAAGGGTTTAAGCCACTCCTGTGCGAGGCTGATGAAGTGCTGATGTCCGGGAGTTGGACCCTCTGAACAAGCGAAACCGTGCGCCTCGTCACCGTAGTGGTGGTAGGTGACATCGACCCCAGCCTGGCGCATTCGTATGCCGAGGCGACGGCCA
The DNA here is from genome assembly GCA_029253085.1 of Luminiphilus sp. GTDB lineage: Bacteria > Pseudomonadota > Gammaproteobacteria > Pseudomonadales > Halieaceae > Luminiphilus. Next base: position 1,943 of record JAQXAF010000099.1, read on the forward strand.
TCATCCCTAAGAACGTCGCGCTCGGCCGTAACAATTAAACTTCTTGGGAAGTTGCGATAGTCGGTGCGTCGGTTGAGAAAAACCTTCTTGGCCGCCGGGTCTGCAGGGGTGATGTCGCCCATGTAGGTATCGACAAACCAGCGCATAATAGAAGCTGTTAGCGGCTTGGAGCGAGCGTGCTCACTAAAGGACGGAAAGCCATGGAGGTAATGTTCTGTGGCGGGATATAACATGATGCTACCGACGAGTCGTGGCTCTTCGGGCATTGATGCCATTGTACAAGCGGCTAAATTACCACCCGCGCTATCTCCGGCGATAATGGCTTTACCGTTGTTCGGCGCTAAGGTGTTCAGGTTATCTAAAATCCAGCGGGTGGCTTCAAAACTATCGTCGTGGGCGGCTGGAAATGGGTGTTCTGGTGCCAGCCGATAGTCGACAGACATTAGGGTGCAGTTGGTAGCTTCTACGAGGGATCGACAAAACGGGTCGTGGGTGTCGAGATCGCCAATGACCCATCCACCACCATGAAAATAAATAATAATGGGGTGGTCTTCCCGCCCGTGGTACATACGTGCGCGAATTGGTCGGTGGTCTATGGGCAGTATCAGCGTACTGGTTGCCACGCCCCGTCCAGCAGAAGCCTCACGCCAAACCTTCGCGTTGACAAAGCGATAGTAGTAGCGAAATACCAGCGCTTTAAGTCGCGATAGGAATATTTTCATCATTATCGGTATAGCGTGCGTCAGGATTTTGGGTGTACCAGTGCACGCCCGCCTCGTCGGTGTTTTTACTGATATTGCCTCGCTGTAGTAAAAGATTCAGATTGGCGAGGGTTTCACCCGTAGCCAATCCGATTAATTTATCGGATATCTCACGGGTGAATAAGCTGGGAAAGCAGTCCACCGCGCGCTTCGGCTCGGAGAGGTAGTCGTATACCGACTGCAGGCCCTGGCGGTGGCTATCAATAATTTGGTTGAGACGGATGTGCAAGCCGTGGAAGGGGTTTTGGTGTGCCGGCAACACCAAGAGGTCATTGGGTAGGATGCTTAGTAGACGGGCGTTTGAGTCCATCCACTCTGCCAGCGGATTGCCCTCCGGCTCTGTTGGAAAGACCGAGACGTTGGGCGTAATCCTCGGGAGTATCTGATCACCTGCAATAAGAATTTTCAGGGCAGGACAGTACAGGCAGGCATGCTCAGGGGAATGCCCTGAACCGACAATCACTTGCCAGTAGCGATCGCCAATGGTGATGGTTTCTCGGTCGACCATGCGCCGAAAACAGTGGGGCATGGGAGCCATCATGGCGCCAAAGGTGCCGAAACGTCGGCGATATTGATCGAGCTGCTTATCATCGAAGCCCGCGCCGCGATAAAAATCTACGCCAGCTTTAGGCGCATCCTGGCCCGTGTAGCTCGCCATGAGCTGACACATGACGTACTCCTCGCGTGTCATCCACAGCGGGCAGTCAAATTTTTCGCAAAGCCATCCTGCAAGCCCGATGTGATCGGGGTGCATATGGGTGCAGATAACTCGAATGATGGGTTTTCCACCCATAAAATCCTTGAGTAGTCCCTCCCATATCGCGCGGGAGTCCTCGGA
>JAQXAF010000100.1 GCA_029253085.1 Luminiphilus sp.
AGCGAAGAGGAAATAGAAGCTCTCGTCGATCACGCGGTTTCTGACAGCGTATTTGATGATGGGCATTTTAAATCCCATGACTTCGGTGCTGGCGAAGCGCTGACGCTGTCAAAGTGGTCGGAGCTCGATGGCTTGTTGCGTGCTCATGCAGAGGTTCTGCAAGGGGTTTTACTTAGAAACTTCGGTCAGCAGGCGACCATCGAGCCTTTTGCTCCTTTGTTTGCACGAGTAGGTGATCTTATCCCAGCCATGTCCGACCGGATCGCTTTGATTACTACGGAAATCAAACCCCTTGAGGGTGAGAGTCATCTGGAGGTTCCCGGTGATTTTTTGTCCTTCTTGGTGAATCAATATTTTGGCGGCAGTACGGTTGCATCACCCAAGCTTGCTGGAAAAGTGACTCCCAGTGAACAGCGTCTTAGCGAGCAACTAGCGAAAGACGTGCTACGCACATTGGTTGAAGTGTGGTCTGACCGCCTTGTTCTCGAGCCCGGAGATCTTTACGTCGATATCACCACCGATCAATTGTCGTTATTGCCAGCCGATATGGGTTATGTCGTTCTGACCTATTCAGTGACCTGTGGTAGCGATTATCAGGGCGAGTTCAGGTTGTTGCTGCCCTACGAGTCGATGGCACTCCAAGCGCCAAGACTTATGCCTGCGCGCAGAGAAGAGCCCGAGGTCGTGGTTGAACCTGAGTGGGAGGCTCGCTTACAGAGCGCTGTCCCCGAAATTGATGTGGAACTATGCGGAGTGGTTTCCCTGCTTGAAACCAGTTTACGCAATCTGTTGGCGTTTAAGGTCGGGACCGTGATCCCTATTAATGAACCTCAAACGGCTCAACTCATGGTTGAAGGCCGTGGCATAGCGCGCGGTAAATATGGCGCCCATGACAGCAGCCGTGCTGTCCAGATTACCGATTTTTCTAGGAGTAAATGATGGCTGAAGAGCAAGAAGGCATGACAACAGCAACACCACCTGAGCTGAACGAGCGTGCTGTAGAAGGTAATGGAGAGATCGATCTTGATCTGCTCATGGACGTGCCGGTTTACCTCACTGTTGAAGTGGGTCGCCGACGTATGACCATCAAAGAGCTGCTCGCTCTCGCTTCTGGGAGTGTCGTTACCTTTGATCGAAGTGTGACCGAGCCAATGGATCTTATGGTTAATGGCACTTTAGTGGCCAGGGGTGAAGTGGTTTCTGCAGAGGGCCAGTTTGGACTGCGCCTGGTAGATGTCGTGAGTCCTAAAGAACGGCTACAGCAGTTAGGCAGCTAATAATGTCACGCATCTTATTATTCCTACTGTGTTTCCCCGGTATGGCTTTGGCAGAGACCGGAGCTGGAGAAACCCTACCCAGCACCGCCGATCTTTTTTCCTGGTCCTATCTGGGTCAGGTCATAGCGTCGTTGGCGCTGGTAATTGGCTTGCTGTTTGGTGCGCTCTGGATTATGCGTCGTGTTAATGGCGTGGGTCAGGCGGTTGGCGGCCAAATGCGCGTCGTGTCTACCCTTGGTTTAGGGCAGCGTGAACGCGCTGTTTTGGTGAGCGTAGGCGATCAGCAAATTTTGTTGGGCGTTGCGCCGGGTCGCGTCGCCGCTCTGCACGTCTTTGATGAGCCCCCAGTAGCACAAGAGACACCGCCGGCACCTCCACTTAAATTCTCAGAAGTTTGGCAAAATGTTATGGGAAAAAAGGAAGGTTCATCGTGAAAGCTCTCCTTATTATTGCGACCCTAGTGGCTTTCTTGCTACCCGAAAGCGCGCTGGCTCAGCAGGCCACTATACCCCTCGTATCGACTACACCTAATGCAGACGGGGGCAGTGATTACGCTCTAGGCATTCAAATTTTATTGGTGATGACCGTACTCACGCTGCTGCCAGCCATGCTCATTACCATGACGTCTTTTACCCGAGTGCTCATCGTGTTAGCTATTTTGCGTCAGGCCATGGGGACGGCTCAAACACCCTCAAATCAAATTATTTTAGGGCTATCACTCTTTTTATCGCTGTTTATTATGGCGCCGGTTTTCGACGTCGCATGGACCACGGCGCTCAAGCCCTTCCTCGATGGTGTCGTGGGCTTTGAGGGGGCACTAGAGGCTGCGTCAATTCCGTTTCGTGAATTCATGTTTACCCAGACTCGCGATTCAGATCTCACCATGTTCGCAGAAATGGGGGGCTATGGCGCCTTCGCTAGCCAGGACGATGTGCCTATGTTCGTTCTCCTGCCTTCATTTCTGGTGAGTGAGTTGAAGACGGCTTTCCAAATTGGTTTTCTTCTGTTTGTGCCTTTTCTTGTTATTGATTTGGTGGTGGCGGCGATTCTCATGGCGATGGGAATGATGATGCTGTCACCGATCATTATTTCATTGCCTTTCAAACTCATGCTGTTTGTATTGATCGACGGCTGGGCGCTGGTGACCAGCACCCTCGTGCGCAGTTTCGCGGTCTGAGGCGCGGCATATGGGACCCGAAACAGTTTTAGATTTAGGGCGTGACGCACTCTGGCTTGCGGTGTTGCTTGCTGGCCCGCTATTAGGTGCCGCTCTGGCGGTAGGCCTATTTGTCGGCGTTATTCAGGCCGCTACACAAATCCAAGAAATGACGCTGAGTTTTATTCCTAAGTTGCTGGCGCTGGTCGTAACCTTGTTTGTTATCGGCCCCTGGATGCTGCGCATTTTGACCACCTTTGCTCAGCGGTTATTTATGGATATTCCAGGGCTGGTGGGTTAGATCATGTTACCGATACCTGCAGAACTCATACTGGAAAAAATGGTGCTCTGGTCTGCGCCCTTTATGCGGGTTTCTGCAATGCTATTGATCGCGCCAGTGTTTAGCGCCTCAGGCGTATCGGTTCGCTTCCGAGTTTTGCTAGCGGTTCTTATCGCCGCATTAGCCGCACCGATCATACCCACGCCGCCCACCACTGACCTGTTTAGTGCCAACGGTTTGTTGATGGCTATTCGTGAAGTGGGAATTGGTTTTGCCATTGGTTTTGTGCTGCAACTGGTGTTTGGTGCGGTTGTCTATGCGGGGCAGGCGGTCTCCATGACGATGGGCCTTGGTTTTGCGATGGCTGTAGATCCGCAAAACGGCGTACAAGTGCCGGTGTTATCGCAGATGTATGTGATTCTCGCGACGCTATTATTTCTAAGCCTTAACGGCCATCTTATTTTGATCGCAACGGTGATCGACAGTTATCAAATACTGCCCGCAAATTTATCGGGTATCCCTGTCAGTAGTTTGGGCGAAGTTGCTGCGCTGGGCAGCAAAGTTTTTGCCAGTGGTATTTCACTGGCGCTCCCGGCAATGGCCGCAATGCTTATGGTCAACGTAACCTTCGGAGTAATCACTCGAACCGCGCCCCAGCTTAATATTTTTGCTGTGGGTTTCCCCATGACGCTTATGGGCGGTTTCTTTGTCCTATTTATCAATATGCCCAACCTCATCGCAGCGCTTTCCCAGTTTTTGGATAAGGCGCTGATGCAGGTTCCGGCTGTGTTCATGTAGGGGGGCCTGTGGCAGAAGAGCAGACAGGTCAGGAGCGGACAGAGGAGCCCACTGCAAAACGGCTGCAGCAGGCTAGAGAGAAGGGCCAGGTTGCGCGTTCACGCGAGCTCAATACGATGCTCATGTTATTACCCTGCGCCGTGGCTCTTTGGTTGACTGGGGAGTTCGCAATGGATGCGGTGACTCGCTTATTTACAGGAGCCTTAACGCCACCATCAGCGGCGATGAAGGTAACCAGTGAAGTGGCGCCATTTTTGGGCGCTACGCTAATGTCAGGGTTGGAGATGATCGTGCCATTTCTGGCGCTGACCGTCGTTGTGGCGCTACTGGGGCCCTCTGTCATGGGTGGGTTAATTTTTTCTTTCAAATCGATGTCTCCCGGGCTCGACAAGATCGATCCGATCAAAGGTTTCGGCCGAATTTTTTCACGCAAATCACTGTTAGAGCTAGTTAAAAGCTTGCTGAAATTTTTCTTGGTGTCCGGTGTTGCCATGCTGGTCTTACTCTCCTTTGAACGCGAGGTTATGGGTTTAATTTCGCTTCCCGTGGGTGAAGGTATTGCCCAGGCGGGCCGCATGATCATGCTGACGCTGATTTTCCTGTCGGCCAGCTTGATTTTGGTCGTGGCTATCGACGTGCCTTTTCAGCTTTGGGATCACACCCGCAAGCTGCGAATGACCAAACAAGAAGTCAAGGACGAGATGAAGGAGACCGACGGGAATCCTGAAATGAAGGGCAAGATCCGGCAAAAGCAGCGCGAGATTGCCGACCGTCGAATGCTTGCAGATGTGCCTACCGCAGATGTAGTCATTACCAACCCAACGCACTTCTCTGTCGCCCTTAAATATGACCAGCAGGGCAACACAGCGCCTAGGGTACTGGCGAAAGGTGCCGATCACATGGCCATGCAAATCCGGCATATCGCTAGAGCCCACGACATTGTTATTTACGAGGAACCCCCGCTAGCGAGAGCGCTATTTGCTACCACCGAGGCGGGGGACGAAATCCCAGGCAACCTATTTTTGGCAGTCGCTCGTGTTTTGGCGTACGTCTTCCACCTGCGCAAGGCTCAGGCCACCGATTACGTTCCGCGACCCGAGTCTATTGAGTTACCTCAAGAGTACGCCGAACTCATGAATAAGGAGCTAAATGATGGCGACTAGTGTTGCTACTGCGTCCCCCCAGGGTTTCGCTTCAATTATGAGCGGTCTAGGCACACCGGCAATGATCTTGCTCATGTTGGCGATGATTGTTTTACCGCTGCCGCCAGCGGCATTGGACGTTTTGTTCACCTTTAACATTGCGCTGTCGATTATGGTTTTGATGGCCTCTATCTACTCGACTCGGCCACTTGATTTCGGTGTTTTTCCTACCGTGCTATTAATTTCCACACTCATGCGGCTGGGGCTTAACGTGGCTTCAACTCGTGTCGTCTTGCTCAACGGACACACAGGGCCTGGCGCCGCGGGTAAGGTTATTGAGGCCTTTGGTGAGTTCGTCGTAGGTGGCAGTTTCGCCGTCGGTCTCGTCCTGTTTACCATTCTTGTCGTGATCAACTTTGTTGTAGTTACTAAGGGTGCGGGGCGTGTCTCAGAGGTAACTGCGCGGTTTACACTCGATGCGATGCCCGGCAAGCAGATGGCTATTGATGCAGATTTAAACTCGGGACTTATCTCGCAAGAAGATGCCATTGAACGTCGCGAGCGTATTGGTCAGGAGTCGGAGTTTTACGGTGCGATGGACGGCGCCTCAAAGTTTGTTCGCGGAGACGCGGTTGCCGGCATCTTGATTCTGTTTATTAACATTATCGGTGGCTTCGCCATTGGCACATTGCAGCACAACCTTGACGCGGGTACCGCAGCGCAAAACTACGTCCTGTTGACCATTGGTGACGGTCTAGTTGCCCAGATACCGTCAATGCTGCTGTCTACGGCGACCGCCATTATTGTGACGCGGATGTCCAGTGAGCAGGATATGAGTGCCGAGGTTACCCGACAGCTCACCGCCAACCCTCGGGTCTTGTTTGTTGCATCCGGCGTGATTGGACTCATGGGTATTGTGCCCGGCATGCCCAACTTGGTCTTCTTATCCTTTGCTCTTTTGCTTGGAGTGGCGGGTTTTCTTAAGCAGCAGTCCCTGGCCGCCGACGTGATTGTTGAGGAGCTCGAGCCCCTCGATATTGAGAAACCAAAAAGTTCAGAGCTGAGCTGGGAAGATGTTTCAACTGTCGACCTTATCGGTCTCGAAGTCGGTTATCGCTTGATCCCCCTGGTCGATACTAATCAGGGCGGTGACTTACTCAGTCGAATCAAAGGGGTGCGTAAAAAACTCTCTCAAGAACTGGGGTTTCTCATAGATTCGGTGCACATTCGTGACAACCTCGATTTAGGGCCCACCCAGTATCGTATTAGTGTGCACGGCGTCTCAATGGGGGAGGGTGAGGTCTTAACTGATCGCGAATTGGCGATTAATCCCGGTCAAGTCTTTGGCGATGTCGAAGGTATAGCAACAAAGGACCCTACTTTTGGTTTAGAGGCTCTATGGATTGACCCTGCACAGCGCGATACGGCGCAAACAGCGGGGTATACCGTTGTTGATGGCAGTACCGTCATTGCCACTCATTTGAGTCAGCTACTGCGTAACAATGCGCAGAAGTTAATTGGTCAGGATGGTGTGCAGCAGCTACTTGAGCGGCTCAAACAGACCTCCCCCAAACTTGTTGAAAACCTCATACCCGGTGCGATGTCGCTGGCAGACATTACTCGGGTAGTGCACAACCTGCTTGAGGAGGGTGTACCCATTCGAGACATGCGAACGGTTGCAGAAACCTTGGCGAGCCATCGTGGCCCTGAGAGTGATCCCGACTCGCTAACTGCATCAGTTCGTGTGGCGCTTGGACCTTCAATCTTTCAATCAGTTAACGGAATGAGTCAAGAGTTGCCGGTGATGGTACTTGATGCCCAGCTCGAGCAAATGATCGGTCAGTCACTGCAGCAAAACCGCGGCATTGTAGAGCCGAACCTGCTGGATAATCTGGTTCGCAGCATTGGTGATTCCGCAGCTCGAATGGAAAGTGAAGGTGCGGGTCCTGTATTGCTGGTGTCTGGAATGATTCGTACGTTCCTGTCCCGCTTACTGCGGGGCCGCATGAGTAATTTTTATATTCTCGCGTATGAAGAGGTTCCCGCTGATAAGAGCATTCGCGTAGTGACTACCGTTGGCAGTGCCCCGTGATTGGCACGGTCCCTGCATACAAATAGTTAGAAGACGGTGAACCGTCGGTTTTCCGTCGCAGTTAAGGAGATAACGAGAATGAATGTGCAGCGCTTTACAGGCAGAGACAACCGCGCCGCTTTAGATCAGGTAAGGCAGCACCTTGGACCTGATGCTCTTGTGCTATCGAGTCAGCGGACTGGTGATGGCATAGAAATATGTGCAACCACACAACTACCCGATATGACTCGGATTTCAAAGCCGAGCCTCGCCCCCAACACCCATTCGGTTGCTGCAGGAGATAATGAAATCCAATTGGCGCAGCTCAAACGTGAGCTGGCCAGTTTACGCGAGACTTTGCAGCAAGCACTCGGGGAGCGTCGATGGCAGGACACAGCCGAGATCCGTCCCGTTGCAGCCTCAGTTGCTCAGCGGTTGGTGACTTTAGGGCTAGGACGAGTCTTGGCAGGTGAGCTTGCCGATCGTTTTTCTCATATCCAAGAATTAAATGCTGCATGGCAGCAGGTAACCCAGCACTTGATGGAGCGCTTAAACAGCCTCTCCTGTGAGGAGCTGGGGGGGTTTAGGATCAAGGCTATTATTGGCGGTAGCGGAAGTGGAAAAACTCACGCCGCCGCCGCGTTGTTACAGGTAGGCCTAGGCCACCTATCTCCAGAGCAAATAGCACTGGTGCATTGTGGCGATCCAAGCCGAGACACGACCTTAAGCCAGCTGGCAACGCGGTTGAATATCAGGCAATACAGCGCCCGAAGTCATGATGAATTGGCAGAGGCACTCTCAGGTTGCCGGTGGGCCCGTGACATTATTATCGACACACCTGCACTGAGTCCGGCGTTGGGATCTCAGGATCCCGTGCTCACGCTTTTGTCCCGTCAGCGCGGAGGGCTCGCAGCATTTGTCGCCCTACCCGCTACCGCGAGTAGTGATCATTTGCGCGAAATGCTCGACCACAGTCGTCACCTGCCATTGGCCGGTGTGATAACGACCAAGGTTGACGAAGCCAACTCCCTCGGTGCCGTTATTGACGCTGTAGTGACAAGTGAGCTGGCCCTTGCAGGTCGCTATGATGTGCGAACAAACAGTTTGCTTCCAGTGTCTGGGGATGAAATGCTGACTAACGCCAAACGTTTTGCAAAACGCAGTCTGGAGCGTCAGTCTGCCCAACTTAAAGTGGCGGTCTGACAGCGATGTACGGACTGCGCTACGATGCAGGGTCGATGCCTTGTACGCCTCTAAGATTCGGGTCTTATGAGGGAGTTTTTAGAAAGGAGAAGTCCATGCATGTAATCGCCGTGACAGGCGGTAAAGGGGGTGTTGGTAAAACCAACATCGCCGTCAATTTGGGTGTATCTATGTCCCGGGAGGGCTTAGATGTCATTCTTCTTGATGCCGACCTTGGGCTTGCCAACGTTGATGTCATTCTGGGTGTGTCTGTGGGGTCAACCTTGGCCGACGTTGTGGCTGGCACGCATCAACTCTCTGAGGTGATTATTGAAGGGCCTGAGGGGCTGCGAATTGTTCCGGCGGCCTCCGGTGTTACGCGGCTTGCCAGTCTTGATCAATCGGAGCAAAACAATTTGGTGCGGTCTTTTTCTGAGCAAATAAGCGCTCCAGACGTGCTGATTGTTGATACCGGCGCAGGCATTGATACCACAGTACAAACCTTTGTTTCAGCCTGTAAAACTGTGGTGGTCGTGGTGTGTGATGAACCCGCTTCTTTAACCGATGCTTATGCGTTGATGAAAGTTCTGCGCAATGATCGCGGTGTACGACGTTTCGAAATTTTGACCAATCAAATTGATAGCGCAGCTCAGGGCCGAAAAGTTTATGAGCGACTGACGACCGTCACGGATAAGTATCTCGACGTTGAGTTGGGCTATTTGGGTGGGGTTCCCTCCGACGCCTACCTGCGTCGAGCTGTCCAAGAGCGTGCAGCACTGGTGAGCCTTTACCCGCGTTCACCCGCGGCGGTAGCGATCCGCGATGCCGGACGGCGTCTGACCAGTGATATTTACGGTGGCGGGGTCCCCGGCATGGGATTTTTCGTTGAACAGCTTTTGCGACAGCCCAGTGAATCGCGGCACTAGCGCTAAGCTATCAGAATACGGCGCTTGTGGCGGGGCGAGCCAGGGCGATGCCTTAGTTCGCGCGCATTTGCCGCTGGTGAAGCGCATTGCTCAACAATTGTTGGTGCGTTTGCCTGCCCATATTGAAATGGATGATTTAATACAGGTTGGCTTGATTGGCCTTTTAAAGGCGTCTGAGGATCATCAGCAGGATTCCGGAGCACAGTTTTCTACTTATGCTGCGATCCGTATTCGCGGTGCCATGCTCGATGAACTGCGCAGTCGCGATTGGTTGCCGCGCAGTGTTCAACGTGATCTGGGCCGTGTTGCAGCGGCCATAGAGCGTGCGGAGCAGCGCGTGGGAAGACCCGCAACTGATCAGGAAATTGCAGATCAGCTCGATATGGATCTAGACAGCTACCAGCAATTGTCGGGGGAATTAGCCTGCGCCCGTATTGGTCAGCTTGAAGAGCTGGATGTGCCTACAGAGGTCGATGCGACCACCGATTCAGTGTTTGGTTCAGCGCGGCATGAGGCAATGGTAGAGGCTATTGGTCGTTTGCCCGAGAAAGAAAGCCTGATGCTGTCGCTGTATTACACCGAAGGGTTAAACCTGAAAGAGATCGGTTTGGTTCTGAATGTCAGCGAGTCCCGTGTCTCTCAGATTCATGGTCAAGCAGTAGCACGGCTGCGTTCTAAACTCACTGATTGGACCTAAGGTTCTAGGATCCTACGGTCAGCGCCGATTATGGCGAGAAGCGAGACTCTGCATTTGCTTTAGATTCACGTGCTGAACAATCTGCTCTGTGATGACCTCTTGTTTGGGCTCAAATTGTGAGCGTATCCAGTAAGTCCAGTCATCGTCTGGATAGGCCGAGCAGGTGACCACGCTCGCTCTTACGCGCACGGTAGCGTTTACGGGCAGCAACAGCATGGTCAGTTCAACACACTCACCGTGGGCGAGGCGCTCTTCAGATGCAAAGGCGAGGCCCGAGCCGCTGACATTAACCGGGACGGCTTTGAGGTCTAGTGCGCCGTTGCTCTCTTCTCCGGTAAAAAGCTCTATTTTCCTATTCAGTAAGCCTAAGGCTTCACCGACAACAGCAGAGTCACCAAAAGCAGTGGAGATGAGATTGTGCAGGTCAATATTGAGATTTTGCAGCTCGGTTTCTTTATCCGTTGGTGCTTTTGCCGAGTTTGGCGCTACCTTGATCCAGCTTAAACGAAGTTCATCATCAACTCTAAAGAAGCCTCGATCACAGTCGTCCTCGATATTAGTCATTGTGTCTAAACCTCCCATGCAGTGGACAGTTTCGGCTCCCTAGCCATTGCCAGGCCGGCGTTAAACGAGCACCCATCAGCATGTTTTTTGTATGATAGGTCAGGGCTGCCGTAATGATTACTGACTGCTTCATGGTCTGTTGGTTATCCCAGTGTCTTCAAGTGCTTTTATAATTTCTGGATTCGTTTCTCGCATCTCCCGAATCAGCGTACTTTGGCTTTCATTGAGGGGCTGCTTAACAATCACTTCGACGCGCCTGTTTTGTGCGCGTCCCTCCCAGGATTGATTTGGGGCTTGTGGCCGGGTATCGGCGTGGCCAGAAATGGTCAAGCGAATAGGGTCCATTTTTGGGCCTTCCAAAAGGCGCTCGGCGACCGCGACTGACCTTGCCGCTGATAAATCCCAGTTTGAGCCATAGCGCGCGGTACTGATGGGTACGTTGTCGGTATGGCCCTCGATAAAAATCAGGCCTTTTATTTCGTTCAGTGCGAACCCGGTTTTATCCAGCACCGCAAGGAAGCCAATATCAAGTTGTGCTGAGCCGGAGGGAAATGATCCTTTCTCTCGAATACGAATTACAATGGTACGGCCCTCGCTCTCTACATCGATCTGTCCCGCTTCAATTTCCGCCTTCAGCAGCCGGCGTAACATTTCTGCGTCAAGTTCGGTCTCTTCAATGAGCATTTCCATTTCTTCGGTGATGAGGTCTTTTACTTCCCGAGCTTCAGTTTGTTTTGCGTCGGGGTTGCCAATGCGCAGTGAGTTGAGGTCTTGATTTGTCGTGACTTGTTCTATGCGCTCCAGGGGCGTGGGTTCGGGTACTCCCGGCTGAAACTCAGTAGCGACGACACTGGTTCCTTTAGGAATCGACGTTAATTCCATTTTCTGTTGCACACCGAAGGCATCCTTCATCGATTCGGCAATTTGTTTGTACTTAATCACATCGAGTTCTGAGAAAGATAAAATAATGACGAAGAAGCACATGAGCAGTGACATGAGATCGGCAAATGTGGCCATCCACGCAGGGGATCCTGCGGGCCCTGAATCTTCGTCGTCTTCGTCGCTCATTTGCGGCTGTTCGCGCTTTTATCGCGATGGGCTGGGTCTAAATAAGCTTTGAGCATGCTTTCGATGACCCGGGGGTTCTGCCCCGCCTGGATGGCAAGCACGCCGTCGATACACATCGAGTGGATCAGTTTTTCGTTACTCTTGCGCAGGTGCAGTTTGTCGGCAATAGGCAGGGCAATCATGTTGGCGAGCACCGCACCGTAAAGGGTGGTGAGCAAAGCGACCGCCATTTGCGGGCCAATGGCTTTTGGGTCGTTCATATTAACGAGCATGCCGACTAGGCCAACGAGGGTGCCGATCATGCCCATAGCAGGTGCGACATCCCCCACCGCGCGCCACACGCGCTCGCCCCAGTTGTGGCGATCCATGGTCTGCTGCATATCCTTGGCCATGACAGCTTTCACGACCTCCTGATTGGTACCGTCGACTAGCATGCGGATACCGTCCTGCAAAAAGTGCTCAGAAATTGTTGCCTTCTCAAGGGCCAGTAGACCTTCTTTACGTCCAATAGTGGCCAGATTTACGATTTCGGCGATTAAACCTTCAGGCTCATGGCTCTTACTTGAAAAGGCGCGCCCGGCGACTTTAAAGGCCCCGAGGAACTGTTTTAGGGAGAACTTCACCATAACAGTCATGAAGGTGCCGCCCAGCACAATCAGTATGGACGGCACGTTATAAAACGTCGGGCCAGCGCCCCCGACAAAGATCGCGGCGCCAACGACGGCCAATCCGCCAATTAAACCTAAAAGAGTTGCTAAATCCATGCGTTATTCTGTCGCTAGTACCTTGTGAGAGGTTTAAATGGAGGGCTGACTGCGAAGTCGGACCTCATCGTATCTTAGAGCGTCCGATAAGCAAAAAAGTTTAGAAGTCATTTCAGTGAAAGTTAGGGAGTCTCAAGACATTGGAAGAGCTGCAACTCACTTTGACACCGGCTCGAGTCGATCAGCGCAACTTTGGAGTGCAGCTGTCGAACTGGCGTGTCGGGCAGCAGCTCACGGCTTTAGTGGTGGAATCTCGTCCCAATGGCGCACTGTTGCTGTCTGTGGGGGGCAAGACTTTTGCCGCCAGCTCAGACATACCTGTTCAGGCCGGTACCCGAATGGCTATGGAGGTCAAACAGGTTGGGCAGGAGCTGGTGCTGCGCCGAATACCCGATGCGTCTCTGCCTCGAGCCGATGCGGGTGGACGTGCTGTAGAAACCACTTTAGCCCTCGGTTCACCGCGCCCCGCCGCGTTACTGAATCAACTCAGCACACAGGCTGCGCGGTTTGCTTCTCCCGAGTTGCAGGAGCTCACGCGAGCATTGCGGGGCCGGGCGCTCAAGGCCGAAACGTTAACCGCGGGTGAAGTTCAGCGGGGCCTGCGGGATTCGGGTCTTTTTACCGAGGCAGATTTACTTGCAGGACGCACTAATCGTGCTCGTCAATCAAACAAGACTCAACTGTCTCAAGTTCAGACCGTGGCGCTGGCATTGGCCGATGACCTAGACGATGGTGTCAGTGAGGCTAAAGCTCTACATCAGATGGTCGATAAGGCTTTGGCTCTGCTTAAGGGTATCTCCCAGCAGCAGCTGGGGTCTTTGCCTCAGGATGATGGCAGCCAGCGATGGATGTTTACGCTGCCTGCCCAGCTGGGTGAGCGATTTCATGACGTACATTTACAGCTGGAACGTGAGGCCCGAGAAACCGATCAGCCCCAGAGCTGGCGGGCGTCCTTGTACTTTGAATTTCCAGAGATGGGCCCTGTGACAGTGCGAATGCAGATGCAAGGCACCTCGGTGAGTGTGGTGTTTGAGTGCGATAATCCAGACACGTCGACATGGCTGAGTCGATCGATGTCGTCGTTAGAAAATCAACTGAATTTCCGCAACCTGCGCGCTGTGGCGCTATCAGCGACTACGATTACTTCGAGAAATGATTCGCCACCGGATGGCTCCAGCCTGAGTGTTGAAGCATGAGCGAATATTTCTGGGACGGGCGCAATCGAAAAAATCAGTCTTCAGTGGCATTGCGCTACGACGGCTCGCAAGCCCCTGTTGTTGTGGCTACAGGCAGCGGTGAAATCGCTGAAGCTATTAA
>JAQXAF010000109.1 GCA_029253085.1 Luminiphilus sp.
CCGGCACGACCGGTGCGCCCTATGCGATGTACATAATCTTGGGCTACCTCCGGCAGGTCAAAATTGACCACCTGCGGGAGCTGTTCAATATCAAGTCCTCGGGCAGCAATATCGGTGGCGACTAAGACCCGCAATTTTCCTGACTTGAATTCGCTTAGTGCTCTGGTGCGTGCGCCCTGGCTTTTGTTGCCGTGAATTGCCGCAGCTTGAATGCCATTTTTTTCTAAAAATTCGGCCAGCCGGTTTGCCCCACGCTTGGTTCGGCTGAAGACTAAAACTTGCTCCCAGTCATGTTGATCAATGAGCTCTACCAATACGTGCCGCTTCTGATCTTTATCAACAGGATGTATCCATTGGGTCACAGTAACTGCTGTGCTATTTCTCGGTGTGACAGAAATTTCTACGGGGTTGTTTACGATGGTTTTGGCTAGATCACGGATGTCGTCAGAAAAGGTAGCGGAAAACATTAGGTTTTGGCGCTTGTTCGGCAAAGCTTTTATGATCCTTCGAATATCGTGAATAAACCCCATGTCGAGCATGCGGTCTGCTTCGTCTAAGATCAGCACTTCGAGCTGATGAAATGACATGGCATTTTGTTGATACAGATCCAATAAGCGTCCGGGAGTCGCAATTAAAATATCGACTCCTTTGCGTAGCCGCATCATTTGCGGGTTAATTTTAACGCCGCCAAAGACCACCGTCGAACGCAAACCCAAATACTTCCCGTAGGTTTCTACACTTTCAGCCACTTGCGCCGCTAATTCCCGGGTGGGTGTCAATACAAGGGCTCGTACTTGATTAGCTTTTGCAGGCTGACCTTTCGATAGCCGCTGCAGCAAAGGTAGGGTGAAGCCTGCGGTTTTACCGGTGCCAGTTTGTGCTGCGGCCATCACGTCACGGCCTTCGAGCACCGCAGGTATTGCCTTTGCCTGTATGGGCGAGGGCGTGCTATAGCCCTCGTCAGCAACGGCTTTAAGCAGCGGGTCAGATAATCCTAATGTGGAAAAACTCATAGCGTCTCTTTTAATAATGGGGTCTCACCCAGATGCGGTGTTGTAAACAGCCTGCGAAGCACTGCTGAAATGCAGCTCAAACCCAGGGCGTATTTTTATTGCGAAGTGGTAAAGCGAACAGTGCCGGCAAGGGCGAATCCTTTTGTGTTTTGATTGTAGCGATCCCTACTGCGGTTGCTTGACGAGCCGCATTGTTGAGTGCGCTAGGTCGGTGTTGATTTAGCACTAAGGCAGTAGGAGCGAGAGTATAGGACAAATAGCTCAAGTTTCGGGAACTGAGCACGGCATTAATACGCGTGACGAGGTCTAACATTAATTGCTGGAGCTGGCTTCAGTCAGTGAAAAGCTGCCATGGATATGAATTTTTTCTTTTAATTTGCTGATTTGATCATTCTTGCAAGGCGGCCGCCCGAAGCGCCTTGCTTATAAACTGGCCCTAACATGTTTACAGTTACAAGCGCGACGCTGCATAAGCGGTTGCTTGGGTTTTCAGAGACACGTCCTAGTCCGGGCGTTTGTCGGGGCCCCACGGCGAAATTTTTAAGTAAATTTGGGTAGGATCGTGACGCAGCCGTTGAGGGTCACCGGCTAAAACATTCATAGATTACGATGTGACGAGATCTAGCTTTCAGCTGCAAGTCCGATAGAGTGCGGCAGCAGCTAGGAGCGTTCCAACGGTTCCAGCAGCCCATAGATATTTTCTGGCGGTCTTCCAATTACTGCCCGGTCATCGCAGATGATAATGGGGCGCTCAATAATAATGGGGTTGTTCACCATCGCCTTGATCCATTCTTGATCTGAATTTTTTTCAGACAACGTCAAGGTCTTAAAGACCGCTTCGCCTCGGCGCACGAGTTGAGCAGGGCCGCATTGCAGTTGCTTTAAAGTCGCTTCAAGTTCAGTCGTTGTTGGTGGATTTTCGAGATACTTCACAACTTTTGGAGTGATGCCTACGCCCTCCAGCAGGGCAAGGGCTTGACGCGATTTTGAGCACCTCGGGTTGTGCCAAATAGTAATGTTTTGCATAGACGTTAAACCTCTCTAGTCTCGCTATCTATAGCCCGTCAATCGAAGAGGCTAACTGCGCCAGTCAGTCTAAGCCAGCGCAATAGAGATGAGCAGCCAATTTATTGACGGCAGGTGGGCGCTTAAAGAATTCGATGCAGTGCATCCAAAAGCGCATTGGGTGCTTCCATCATGAGCGTGTGTCCCGCGCCTTGTATTACGCTGACTTCCGGCTGATGAAACGCTTCTTGCAGCGGGCGTGTCCCCCGCACCGGGGTTAAACGGTCTTCACTACCCAGTACCAAGAGCACAGGGCATTCAACGGCGGCTGCTTGCTCGAGACCGCTTTGGTATTCATTGCAGGCATTCATGTCGTAATAAAGTACACCGGGTTGTGAGCGCTCGTACAATCTGAGAGCGCTGCCGACCATCCATATGCCTGAGCTGCGATTGCCGCCAAATTGATGCCGCTTGCTCAATCCGTACTGCGTTAGCATATCAAAAGCCGCATGGTCATTGTTTTTACAGGCAGCCAGTATGGCGCTGGATACTGGCATGGGTACAATCGTACCCACCATGACCAGGGCGCGGGTGCGTGCGGCGTACTTAGCTGAAAATTCTAGGGCAACTAAACTTCCCAAGCTGTGGCCTACGACCGCACTCACGTCAATTTTTAGGGCGTCGAGAACCTGTTCGAGCCAGTCAGCCATTGCCGGAATATTTTCCAATGGCGCGCCGGTTGAGCGACCATGACCCGGTAAATCAATAGCAATTACATTGTTGCCGTGACGTGCAAAATGGCGAGCGGCTAAGGTCCATACCGTGTGATCCATACCCGATCCGTGAATGAACACGATTGAGGGTTTTGCGGGGTCGATATCCCTTGAATTGGTGTAGCAGTAGACGTCATTATTTTCGATTGCCAGTTTCATAGGGCCACCGCTTGCTTGGCGACAATTTTGCCTGCGGCGCGCAGGCCTTGTTTTAAATCAGCGATTAAATCCTTAGGATCTTCGAGGCCTATGGACAGGCGAATGGTGCCCTCGCCGATTCCCCCAGCAGCCAGTGCTGCGGCATCCATTCGGTGATGCGTTGTACTTGCCGGGTGAATGACCAGGGATTTAGCATCACCCACGTTGGCAAGGTGGGAAAACAGATTGAGTGCGTCGACAAATGCGATACCGGCTTCTCGGCCACCGACAAGGTCAAAACTAAAAACCGCGCTGCAGCCTTTGGGCAATAGTGCTGATGCCAATGCTTGATCGGGGTGTCCCTCTAACTCCGGGTACCCAACGCGACTGACTTGTTCATGCTGATTAAGGAATTCAACAACCCCTCGGGTATTTTCTACATGGCGGTTCATGCGAATACCCAGCGTCTCTACTCCCTGTAAAATATGGAATGCAGTCGTAGGACTCATGCACGCTCCAAAGTCACGCAAACCCTCTTTGCGTGCGCGTTGAATGAATGCAGCGGGGCCAAACTCTTCACTGAACACTAAATTATGAAATCCTTCATAGGGCTCAGTTAGGGTTGGGAATTTACCTGAGGCGTCCCAGTCAAAGCGTCCTCCGTCCACTAGCAGCCCCCCGATGACAATGCCATGGCCACTGAGAAATTTGGTGGCGGAATGCATGATGATATCGGCACCGTGTTCGAAGGGTTTAATCAAATAGGGTGTGGTGAAGGTTGAGTCCACCATGAGTGGCAGGCCAGCCTCGTGGGCAACAGCCGCCACTTTGGGAATGTTGAGTACATCGAGCCCAGGGTTGCCGACAGTCTCCGCAAATATCAACCGTGTGTTGTCTTGTATGGCCGCGGCAAAGGCTTGTGGGTCACGAGCGTCTACAAAGGTCGTTTCAATGCCTAGGCGGGGTAGGGTGTAGGCCAGCAGGTTGTGACTGCCTCCGTAGAGTGCGGCGGCAGCGACGATATGTGACCCCGCGCCCATGAGCGTCATGATGGCGAGGGTTAGTGCCGCTTGGCCACTCGCGGTGGCAATGGCGCCAACCCCGTCTTCCAGAGCGGCGATTCGTTCTTCGAGTACCGCATTGGTGGGGTTGCTAAGGCGAGAGTATACGTGGCCAGCCCGCTCGATATTAAACAATGACGCGGCGTAATCTGAATCGGGAAAACAAAAAGACGCCGACTGATAGATCGGAGTGGCACGGGCCCCCGTAGCCGGGTCAGGTTGTGATCCTGCATGCAATGCCAGGGTGTCTAGTCCGGGATAGTCTGGTGCTGACATAGAAGTCTCCTTGGTGCGAAAAGCGGGATGCCTGTGTGTTACCCAATTTGGATGCCGTTGCAGGTCAGTCAATGGCGTCTATTGATTACGCCATGATTCTCACCCGTGGGTTGCTGCTGGGTGAGTCTCTCGTTTACGTGGGCACTGTAAGGGCGCAATTGTACTGCTTCGGAAAGAGAGGGGGTAGCAATGTACAGCAAAAATTCAACGCCTTGGAAGTAGGTGTTAGGAAGTTTAAAACACCCTTACCAGGCAAAAATATTGGGCAAAAAAAGCCGGGGCTTGGCCCCGGCATGCGTACGGTCAGAGTGTCGCTACCGGTACGATATCAGTCTCCAGAGCGCACCAGAGTTGCAGTGTACATCCTAGGGCTGTCACAGGAGACAACGGCACCAATGGTTTCTCGGTTAACCTTCCAGCCACCTTGGTTCACGTACTTCTCGGAATTTTCGCCGTAGGTGGTCAGATCTGATACCCAGTTAGACATTTTCATTTGGTACCCAGCATCCTGGGGATTACCGTGTCCGGGTAGGTGATAGACCGTTACTCCTGGGATTTCCTGCTCATCAAGGTAGGCGTTGTACTTTGCCGTTGCGGCCATTAGGTCTTCCATTTCCTTGCCTTCGCGGAATGTACAGTCGCTAAAACTGGCATAACCCGAGGAAGATTCACCGCCGCCACCGCGGACAATTAGCGACGCGAATTCCATGTGCGCGGTACAAGTCCAAACTTCATTAAATTTGGCGTTGAGCTCTGCACCCTGCGTGAACCATGCATCCAAGGTTTTTCCCATGCCTTTAAAATCAGGGGTAAATCCAAACCAAAACGCAGTGCGCTCAAAATTAATGTCGGAACCGAATACGGGGGTCATAACCCAGGCGTAGT
>JAQXAF010000112.1 GCA_029253085.1 Luminiphilus sp.
ATGATTTGGGGTTGGTCTGGTTGGTCAAAAACGTGTTGCTCGGGCTTGTCATTTAATGCCGCAACAATTGCGCTACTGAGTTCAAAATCGCTGGCGCCGTCACGAAGCAGGTCGCGCAGACTAATGGAATGTTCATTGCCCAGGCACAGTAGGAGTTGCCCTTCAGCAGTCACCCGTAACCGATTACAGCTGGCGCAGAAATTATTGCTGTGGGGCGATATTAGGCCCATACGACTCGATGAACCATCGACACGCCAGTAGCGAGCGGGCCCACTGTGATTAGGGGCTGCCTCGCTTTCTAGGTTGTAGTGTTGTTTCACCTCATTAAGGATGGTGTCGCTGGGCAGGTACTCCAGAGGCTTTCCTGCGAGGTTGACTTGCCCTAGCGGCATCTCTTCGATGAAGGCGATATCGAGATCGCGATTCAAGGCGAAGTCGAGCAGGGGCAGTATGTCGCCTTCGTTATTACCCCGTAATACCACGGCATTGATGCGTATTCGCGGAAAGTTTTGTTCTCGGGCCGCGTCTATACCCGCAATGACGTCCTCGAGACTGCCGGTTCGGGTTAAGGCTCTGAATCGAGCAGAATTTAGGGTGTCTAGGCTGATATTGAGGGTGGTCACGCCGGCAGCTCGCAACGCAGGGGCGAAGCGCACCAGTTGACTGCCGTTAGTGGTGACGGCCAGCTCTTTCAGCCTGTCTTTTGCCCGCAGTGACCCCAACTCCTGAAACAGCGTGGTGACGTCTCTGCGCACTAAAGGCTCGCCACCCGTCACACGAAGCTTAGCAACGCCTAATTGGACGAATACCCGCGCAATGCGCGCGATTTCCTCGAGGCTGAGTACCTTGCTGCGGGGCAAAAACGTCATTTCTTCTGCCATACAATAGGTACAGCGAAAGTCACACCGGTCGGTGACCGACAGGCGCACGTAATCAATGCGGCGATTAAAGCTGTCGATCAATTGTATGGGGGTGCTTTCTGTCATCGCGAGAGTTTACACTTTCTTAGCTGTGATTCAGTATCGTGTTTTCAATAATTGGGCGTATAAGTGAAAAAGTGCTAAATCCAAACACATCCGTCGTTCCTGGCCTTTTCCTAGCTGCCCTGGTGGCATTGCTGGGGATTAACAGCGGATTGTCTCAGGACATGGTTATCACGTCAGTGACGGCGATCCTGTGCATATTTTGGTGGATTTTTGAGCCCATACCCATTCCCATAACGTCTTTATTACCCCTCGCGTTGATGCCGATGTTTGGGGTGCTTACTCCAGCCCAAACGGGAGCTGCCTATGGTTCACCCCTTATTTTACTTCTGTTGGGCGGCTTTCTTTTATCAAGGGGGATGGAGTCTACCGGCGCCCACGAGCGGGTAGCCCTGGGTGTCATTCGCTTGGTGGGTTCTGACAGTCCTAGGCGTTTGGTACTGGGTTTTATGATTGCGGGCGCAGTGTTGAGTATGTGGATTTCCAATACTGCCACTGTGTTGATGCTGCTGCCAGTTGCACTGGCAGTTCTCGATAGCGCTGAGCAAAAGGAGCGGTTGGCCGCACCGCTGTTACTGGGTCTGGCTTGGTCATGCTCTATCGGGGGGTTGGGAACACCGATTGGTACTCCCCCCAATTTAATCTTCATGCAGGTGTATGAGGATACAACGGGGCTGACCATTGGCTTCACCCAGTGGATGTCATGGGGACTGCCCATTGTGGTGACCCTGATCGCCTTGGCGGCGCTTTGGTTGACTCGATCTTTGCCGGAAAAACTCAAGGTGACCCTGCCAGATGCGGTTGCATGGCGCAGTGCGGAAAAAAGGGTTCTCATGATCTTTGGTATCACAGCCTTTTTATGGATGACGCGGGCTGGGCCTTTTGGTGGCTGGCGAGAGCTGTTGGGTGTGCCGATTGCCAACGATGCTTCAGTGGCCTTTTTGGCGGTAATTGTTTTATTTATGTCACGAGATGATGAAGGCGCGCCGCTGATTACTTGGCAGGAAGCTGCCAGTATTCCTTGGGGAGTTTTATTGTTGTTTGCAGGGGGTATTTGCTTGGCGAGTGCCTTTGCGGCATCGGGCCTCTCTGCGCTCGCGGGTGAGGCTTTAGCAGGGTTGGCCACTTTGCCGACCTATCTCATGCTGCTGCTCATCTGCCTGGCGGTGATGTTCATGACTGAGGCCACTTCTAATACCGCGACCGCGGCACTGTTAATGCCGATTCTTGCAGCTGCTGCAATTGCCGCTGGAGTGGAACCCTTATTACTGATGGTGCCTGCGGCGATGAGTGCCAGCTGCGCTTTTATGCTGCCCGTAGCTACGGCGCCCAATGCGGTGATCTACGGCACCGATAGGGTGGCCATCAGCACAATGTTTCGGGAGGGTTTGCTGCTCAACCTCGCGGGAGCGTTTGTGGTGTCGCTGGGGTTATGGTGGCTGCTGCCGCAGTAGCAATGAGAGCATTGATGAGGCAATGGCTCTGCGTAGAAAGCCATCGTTCGCGTCGTAAACAACCCGAACGATGGTTAAGGCTGATTTACAGCTGCGCTAGCATGGTCTCAGCGGAACTCACGTCCACACCGGGACCTTCTTCAATGTTGAGGTGCGTCACAGTGCCGTTATTTACAACCATGGCATAGCGTTGCGAACGTGTGCCCAGCCCGAATCCGCTGCCATCAAGCTCTAAACCGAGCTTGCTGGTGAGCTCACCATTACCGTCAGCCAGCATTGTTATGTGGTCGGCATTGTGTGCCTCGCCCCAAGCTCCCATGACAAAGGCATCGTTAACTGACAAACAGATGATGCTATC
>JAQXAF010000115.1 GCA_029253085.1 Luminiphilus sp.
AATGCCTGAATCAAGTGTCCGAAACATTGTGAAGCTGCCCACACTGAGCAGAGCTGTGCAGCCGAAAATGGCCAGAGAGCTTCTTTTACGGCTATTTCGAAATATCCGTGTCGGCACGCTGACACTCCGTGACGGAGAAGAGGTGTTTACCCTCGGAAACGATGAGCGCCCCGAGGCACCTCATGCTCACGTTGATATTCATGATAGCCGGACTTATTGGCGCATCCTGACTGGCGGGACAATCGCTTCTGGCGAAGCCTATATTGACGGGGAGTGGAGTAGTCGGGATCTCACCGAGGTCACTCGCTTATTCAGTGCCAACATGGAAACCATGATGGCGATGAAAGATAAGCAGAGCTGGATCATGCAGTTAGGGCTAAAGCTTGCTCATTTTGGACGGCGCAACACAGAAACAGGCTCAAAAGCTAATATTGCCGCACACTACGATCTAGGAAATGATTTTTTCGAATTGTTCCTCGATCCTACAATGATGTACTCATCAGCTGCCTACCCCAGCGCTTCAGCAACGCTCAATGAAGCCGCAGTGCACAAACTCGAGCTGATTTGCCAATCGCTGGAACTCAAACCTGAAGATGAATTGATCGAGATCGGCACGGGGTGGGGTGGTATGGCAATGTATGCTGCCCATCACTACGGCTGCAACGTCACCACAACAACGATTTCTAAAGAACAATATGAACATACCCTAAAGGCCGTAAAAGCTCAGGGCCTAGAAGATCAAATCACCGTACTGTGTCAGGACTACCGCCAGCTGGAGGGTACCTTCGATAAGCTCGTGTCAATTGAAATGATAGAGGCGGTGGGGCATGAATTTTACGAGAGCTACTTCCGCTGTGTCAGTAAACTGCTCAAGCCCACCGGTAAAGCGGTCATTCAAGCCATTACGATTCCTGACCAACGCTACGATTTTGCCCGGCAGTCGGTTGACTACATCAAGCGCTATATTTTTCCCGGGGGCTGCCTACCGTCTCTAAGAGTCATTAGTGAAAACCTTGCCCAGCACACTGATCTGCAGATTACCCAGCTCAGGGACATTACCCTAGACTACGCACGAACCCTCGAAGCGTGGCACCATAGCTTCCTGGGACAGCATGAAAGGGTGAAAGAAATGGGCTTTGATGATCGGTTTATCCGCATGTGGCGCTTTTATCTCAGCTACTGCGAGGGCGGGTTTCGCGAGAGAATCATTGGGACCTTTCAGATAACCATGGCAAAACCCGGCTACCGTCCGGAATAGATCATGCTGCTTTCCCTTGTGCCCATCATCCTGCTTGTGGGTATGCTCGCAGGCGCAGTGCAGATATTTGGTTCCGATGCGTCCTATGGACCCAATCAGATCGTTCTTGTTGTTGCCACCGGCATCGCCACGCTCGTAGGTCTGCGTCGTGGGCTTCGCTGGCCGGACATCCAAAAAGCCCTGACTGACGGCATTCAGGTTGGCCTTGGCCCCATCCTTATTTTACTTGCCGTCGGTGCATTAATCGGGAGTTGGATTTTAGCGGGCACGGTACCGGCAATGATTTATCACGGAGTTGCACTGCTTGATCCCGCGCTCTTTTACGCCGCGTCCGCGGTGATCTGTGCCTTGGCGTCGATTAGTATCGGTAGCTCTTGGACGGTGGCTGGCACGCTGGGAATAGGCCTGATCGGTATCGCAGAGAGCTTCGGCCTCTCAACTGCGATGACCGCGGGGGCGATTATTTCCGGCGCCTATTTTGGCGATAAGCTGTCACCGCTATCCGACACGACTAATCTTGCCGCAGCTTGTGCGGGCGTTGATTTATTTCAACATATTCGCCACATGCTTTGGACAACGGTACCGGCGTTTGCTGTTGCTCTGGTCTTCTTTCTGCTCATGAACAGCGAGCAGGCGACTCGCCCACCTGAGGATATCGCCCAACTTCGTGCCGCACTCGCCGCCGAGTTCGACGTCGCCTGGTACAGCCTTTTACCATTGGCCGGCATGCTGCTACTTATCTTCCTCAGGGTCCCCGCTTACCCCGCCATTTTACTCTCTACCGCGATCGGTATTGTTTTTGCGCTGCTGGTGCAGCCCGATGCGGTTCGACGTTTCGGTGAAGGCCTAGACAGTAATGGCCCCGCCCCTATTTTAAGAGGGTTGTGGACCGTCCTATTCGCCGGCTATACCGGCAGCAGTACGGATCCATCCCTCAATGAGCTGCTGAGCAAGGGCGGTATGGCGAGCATGCTTAATACCGTGTGGCTAATCGTCACAGCGCTGTCTTTTGGCGGCGTTCTCGAGCGAACAGGTATTCTGGCGCACCTGTTGGAGGCCGCGCTTAAGAGGGTTCGCAGCACGGGTGATTTGATACTGGCCACCGTGACTGGGGGCGTGATCACCAACATTCTCGCCGCGGATCAATTTCTGGCTATTGCCCTGCCCGGGCGGATGTTTACAGTCGCCTTTGACGAGCGAAAATTAAGCCGATTAAACCTTTCGAGGTCCCTTGAAGACTCGGCCACGCTAACCTCTGTGCTTATTCCCTGGAATACCTGCGGCGCCTATATGAGTGCCACCTTGGGTGTTATGACCCTCGAATACTTGCCCTTTGCCGTTTTCAATTATGTGTGTCCATTAATAGCGATCGCTCTGGGATACCTGATGATTGCGCAAAAACCTGCCGATGACGCCGCGCCGGCATGACGATACTCGACTGGGACTACCCCGACCCTCATACCTGTTCGGTAACGGTCACTCCCAAGGATATCGATGCCTTGTCGCATACCAACAATGGTGTTTATGTGAGTTGGTGCGAGCAAGCCGCATGGTCTCACACTCGCGCCCTAGGGCTGGGGGAAGATCACTATCAATCACTGAATCGCGCAATGGCTTTAACGCACGCGGAGTATCACTACCTGCGCGCCACCTATGAAAGCGATGATCTTCAGGTTGGCACCTGGATTACCCGCTGGGATCGAAGACTCACTATGGAGCGCCAGTTTCAAATCATCGATAGCAACACGGGAAAAACCGTGCTGCGCGCAAAACATCAGTTTGTTTGTATTGAAATTTCTACGGGCAAACCGCGCCGCCCCCCAAAAGAATTCATAGATCACTACGGTCCTGCGGTACTTAACCTCGAAAACCCTTAACTCCGCGACCAGCCAAAGCTCAAAATAGCGTCTAAATCTTGGGCTCCGGTCTTTAGTGCCAGCAAACGGTCGACACCCAACGCGACACCAGCGCATGGGGGCAAGCCTGCGGTTAAGGCCTCAAGCAAGTATTCATCAGCAATACGCTCAGGTTGACCACGCGCCCTTCGCAGGCGGTTATCTGCGGCAAAGCGCGCCCTAAGCTCAGACGCATCACTACACTCCCAATAGCCATTAGCCACCTCTGTACCGTCCACGTAGCATTCGAATCGCGCTCCGTGAAGCTCCCCAGCCGCGTCCAAAACCTGTCGCGCCAGGGCCGCCTGAGATGGCGGATAATCGACGATAAAAACGATACCCCAGTCGCTAATCCCAGGCTCCACGCAGTGGCTCATCAGCAAATCAAGCAGGCCATCTCGATCAAGGCCTAATGGAATTTCTCCCAACTTACCTAGGGCCAGCTCCTCAAGGTCTTCCCGAGAAGCACAGTGAGCGCCAACACCCAACACCTCCTGAAAAACCCCCTGCCATGACCAAACTTGCCAACCGGGACGCTCTAGCACAGCAGCCACCAGCTCCCCCACCTCACGTGCCAATTGATAATGATCAATATCCAACCGGTACCATTCCAGCAAGGTGTATTCGGGGTTATGTCGAACCCCCTGTTCTTCCTGCCGAAAAGCTTTACAAATCTGAAAAATATCACCACTACCCGCGGCTAACAGGCGTTTCATGGCGTACTCGGGCGAGGTCTGTAAGAAACGCGTCGCTTTACCGCAGGGCACCTCAAAGTTTTCTAGTGCAGGGTCAGTAACACCCGTACGACACAGCAGTGGGGTCTCCACTTCCATAACATGATGATGCGCAAAATAGCCTCTGAGATCAGCAAGCAAAGCGGCCCGCTGTCGCTGGATGGCGTGATTAGCCCCGGGGCGCCAGTCTGTCACCGCTAATTTTCAGCTTTTGCTGGCGCGACTGACGTATTCTCCGGTTCGCGTATCAATGCGAATGCTCTCTCCCTGGGAAATGAATAGGGGTACGCGAACCACGGCACCCGTGGTTAAAGTTGCCGGCTTGGAACCACCCTGTGCGGTGTCACCCTTTAAGCCCGGGTCTGTCTCAGTAATTTCCAGCTCAATAAAATTGGGGGGGCTTACGGTAATGGGTGCTCCGTTGTACAGAGTCACCTCGTACTTTTCCTGCTCCCTCAGCCATTTCTGCGTATCGCCCACGGCATCAGCACCTGCAGCATGCTGGTCGTAGCTCACCGGATCCATAAAGTAGAAAAACTCACCGTCCGTATACGAATATTCGAGCTCAACGTCGAGCACATCGGCACCCTCAAGAGAGTCACCCGACTTGAAGGTGCGATCCCATACCCGACCCGAACGTAAATTGCGTAACTTGACGCGATTAAATGCCTGGCCTTTACCCGGTTTCACAAACTCGTTTTCGAGAATGGAGCAGGGCTCGCCATCGAGCATCACTTTTAGACCGGACTTAAATTCATTGGTAGAAAAATTGGCCATGGAGGGCTCCTTTCGTCAGGTGCGCGAATGATACCGCAGCAGTGCCAAGAGTTCAGCGCCCTCAGTCATTGAGTTCACTGGCAGCACCCAGATAATACAAAACACCATCAAGCCCAACATGGTTGAGCTGTAAATCTACCTGAGATTGAATAACGGGTTTAGCCGCATACGCCACGCCCAATCCCGCCGTCGTCAGCATCGGAAGATCATTGGCGCCGTCACCTACAGCGATGGTGTCCTCAAGCGCAATATTTTGTCGCTGCGCAATGTCCAGTAACACCTTGCGTTTGTAATCGCCATCGACAATCGGTAACCGTACTTTCCCTGTAAGAACTCCCCGATCAATATCGAGAGCATTGGCATGCACTTCATCAAAGCCAAACTGCCGCTGCAAATGCTGGGCAAAAGGCAGGAACCCACCGGACAAAATAGCGGTATAAACACCCTGTGCGCGCAGGGTTAAGATCAGCTCACTGACACCCTCAGTTATGGGCAAAGTCTCCAAAATACGATCGACAACGCCAGCCTCTAATCCTTCGAGCAACGCCACTCTTTCAATAAAGCTTTCCTGAAAGTCTAGGTCACCTCGCATCGCACGATCTGTAATAGCAGCGACCTGTTCACCGACCCCAGCATACCGAGCCAGCTCATCGATAACCTCGCACTGAATCAGCGTAGAGTCCATGTCAAATACCGCAAGACGATAGCGACGCACTCGAGAAGCCACCGTCTGTATCGCCCAATCCATTGGCGCCTCACCTTGCAACCGCTCCAAAGATTGAGCGAGTCGGTCGACATCCACCCCGACAGGTAATGAATAAATTCGGGCTGATCTTCGCCCAACCAGTGATCGGGGTACGGGTACGACTTTTACATCTACGCTGGTATTCGCAAGAGGGCGCAAGGCCTCATTTAGCAGGGCAAAGGCGTCCGGCTCGCCATTGGCTGAGATGGCCGTCAATGCGTATCGAGATTCAGTCATAGTTTAATCCTTGAGGATCACAAGCATAGCGCAGACGTGACGTTTATACTGCGAGCTTCTTCAAAGAAGGCCCATAACAGTGCGCGCACTCACAACAGCTTTCAGTAGCCTACCCCTGCACCAGCAGCTGGCCGCAACCGCGTGCCTGTGCTGTCTCATTTCCAGTCTTGCATTGGTAGCGTTAGCTGCACAGTCGAGCAGCCACAGTCAGGCCAGCCTTCAAGGTGAGTATGGGCAGGCGGTGGCCGAGCAATTGGCGCGGCGTCTGGGAGCAGAAATGGCGACCGGTGATCGCTTGGGAATTGCCGGCGAGCTCAACAAGCTTGCCGAGCAAAAAAGCATCGTTGCCGCCAGAGCCCTCGACGTTGATAAGCGCGAACTCGCGGCCGTTGGCGATCAAAAATCTAGCAGTTTAATCTTTCAAGCCCCCGTTATGATTGCTGGCGATCAGGCGGGTATTGCCGAGGTCGCAGTCAATACAGCCGTTCGCGACAGCACGCAGTTCCAATTCGTACTCAGCCTCTCTGGACTCGCAATATTACTGAGCATTGCCGTTTATTTGATCACTCGGGCTCTGGCTTTACGACTGGGTAAAAATTTGCAAGCCGTCGCGGCCGAATTGGGTGTTGTTGGAGATACTGAGGCAGTGAGCACTAATGAGATCGAGGCGCTAAGAGAACGTGTTGCCGCTCTGCCCCTTGATCTACTAAAGCCGCCCTCTGCAGAGCACCACCAGGGTGACCAGCACTACGTTGAAACCGCCATTCTTTTCATTCACTTCAGAAGCCTTCCTGGCTATCTAGAAACAGTGGATGAGCGACGGCTGCAACGCTATGTCGCTCACATACATCGCATGATCTACGGTGCTTCAGGCTTTTATAACGGTGAGCTACAGGTCGTTCGGCAGTTCGGCATTGCCGTATGGTTTACCGGCAAGCATAAAATCGCCTCACCAACGGTACGAGCTGCAAGCTGCGCTTGGCTCATTCAGCAGACAGCGCCAAAACTAGAGGCGCAACTGAGGTTGTCGGTTGGGCTAGGACTCGCCGTGGGCGGCAGCGAACTGGGACGCGGCGATGGCGAAGATATTTACCCTGGCCTCTACACCCAGGCCGCTGTAGACGAACTGGAGGCGTTAGCACGTCAGTCGGGAAACGAAATCCACCTGTCCAAGACGCTGGTCCAAGATATCGAGCTTATGAACCGTGTAGGCATCGAAGAAGAGCCCCAGGGGTACTATCGGCTGGGACAATTCGCCGATGGCCACCGAGATCTCGTTGAACGTCAGCGTGAAATATTACTCCGTGCTTTAAGCACCAGTGACGACCCAGAGGCCTGACCCTGTGCGTCAGTCAGACCCCAGCACGCCCACGGCAACCACCTTCTGAAAACCGTTGGGTAGCTTATTGCCACGCCTACCGCGCTCACCCCGATAATGCTCTAGATCGCTGAATTTAAGTTTTAAATGCCGTTTACCCGCGGTAATTTGCAACACATTGCCCGCAACTAGAACGACCGCACCGACCATTAATTCCTCGCGAGCAGCCGCTCTTGGCGTTGGAATACCAATAATTTTATTGCCCTTCCCCCGGGACAGCTCTGGTAGATCCGTTAGAGGAAATACCAAGAGTCGACCTTCATTCGTCACCGCCGCAACCATGGCCGTCTCATCCGCGCTGCCAACACTTCCCGGCTGGAGTACCCCAGCGCCCTTGGGCAGGGACAAAACTGCTTTACCGGCCTTATTTTTGGTTTGCAAATCGGCAAAGCGCCCAACAAAGCCATAACCCGCATCACTGGCCAATAGATAGCGATCTGCATCGACACCCGTTAACAAAGCCTCGAAAGTTGCCCCCGATGGCGGGTTGATCCGTCCTGTCAGCGGCTCACCTTGACCCCGGGCCGAAGGCAGCTGATGACTTGGCAAACTGTATGACCGGCCGGTTGAGTCAAAGACCACTGTGGGCAGATTACTGCGGCCTTTAGCCGCCAGTTTGAAAGCGTCTCCCGATTTATAACTTAAAGTTTCGGGGTCGATGTCGTGACCCTTTGCCGCTCTGATCCAGCCCTTTTCAGAAAGAACGATCGTCAGTGGGTCTGCTGTCGTGAGCTCAAGCTCACTGAAAGCCTTAGACTCTTCGCGCTCTACAATTGGCGAACGACGGTCATCACCATGGTCATTGGCAACAGACTCTAGCTCTTTTTTGATCAGTGTCTTTAATCGCGCATCGCTACCCAGGGTCTTTTCTAAGTCATCACGCTCATCAGCGAGCTCATTTTGCTCGCCGCGAATTTTCATCTCCTCGAGCTTGGCTAGATTACGTAACTTCAAATCAAGAATAGCGTCGGATTGCACCTCGGTTAGCTGAAATCGCGCCATCAGCGCTGAACGCGGCTCGTCTTCTTCCCGCACGATCCGAATCACCTCATCAATATTCAAGTAGGCAACGAGATAACCCTCAAGAATATGCAGTCTTTTGAGAACTTTTTCTAACCTGTGCTCCAGACGACGGCGCACCGTAGTCCTGCGGAACTCTAACCACTCGAGTAAAATCGTGGCCAGAGATTTGACTCCAGGACGACCGTCGATGCCAATTACATTGAGATTGACGCGATAGTTTCGCTCCAGATCCGTCGTCGCAAATAAGTGGCTCATCAACCCATCGAGGTCAACTCTGTTTGAGCGGGGCACCACCACAAACCGTGTTGGATGCTCGTGATCGGACTCATCCCGCAGGTCACCGACCATGGGTAGCTTTCTCGCCTGCATTTGAGCGGCAATTTGCTCGAGAACTTTTGAACCAGACACCTGATGCGGCAAGGCATGAATCACAACCGCACCATCTTCTACTCGCCAAGCAGCGCGCATCTTCAGAGAACCGCGCCCGGTTTTATACATCGCACTAATTTCAGAGCGCGGTGTAATAATTTCAGCATCCGTAGGGAAATCAGGACCCTGAATAATATCACTGAGCTCTTCGATGCCTGCGCGAGGCGCCTCTAGTAAGCGAATAGTTGCCCTGACAACCTCGCGCAAATTGTGCGGGGGAATATCGGTGGCCATTCCCACGGCAATCCCTGTGGTGCCGTTGAGCAGCAGGTTAGGGACGCGTGCCGGTAGCACCATGGGCTCATCAAGGGTGCCATCAAAGTTTGGCTGCCAGTCAACCGTCCCCTGCGCCAACTCAGCCAAAAGAATGTCGGCATAGTGCGTGAGCCTTGATTCGGTATAACGCATCGCTGCAAATGACTTAGGATCGTCGGGGGAACCCCAATTACCTTGGCCATCGATTAATGGGTAGCGATAACTAAAGTCCTGAGCCATCAGCACCATGGCTTCATAGGCTGCGCTGTCGCCGTGGGGGTGGAATTTTCCAATGACATCACCAACGGTTCGCGCGGATTTTTTAAATTTAGCGGTTGCCTTTAGGCCCAGCTCACTCATTGCATAAACAATGCGACGCTGGACGGGCTTGAGCCCATCGCCAATGTTGGGCAGTGCGCGATCAAGAATGACGTACATGGAATAATCGAGATACGCCTTTTCAGCGTAATCGCGTAACGACAGGGTCTCAGGGCTCGTTGCGCCCATTACCGGATCAGACATGAACTGGAACTCTCAGCAGTTATTGATGGCTAGGGATGAGTTTTACGGTTGTGACACACGATGGCGCAACGTCACGACCTCTCGGTTAAGTGCCGTAATAGAACGCGCCATATCGACCAAAAGGCCCTGCACAGCTTCTGGTCGCGTGCGAATGACCTCAAAAAACCGATCTTTTGGAACACGCAGGACTGAGCACCGCTCTAGTGCAGTGACAGTGGCATTCCTGTGCCCGCTTGTCAGTGCGGCCATCGTGCCAAACAGCTCTCCAATCGCAATTCTGGCAACGGGCTGTTCATCGACTAACACCTGCGCGACACCCGCCACCATTGAAAATACATCGTCAGCCGGATCGCCCTGTTGAATGATGACTGCCCCCGGAGAATAGACCTCAGTATCACCCCTTAAACCGGCTTGCCGCTCAATACTGAGGCCACTCAGTCGATACATGAGGGATTGGATTTGTATCAGAGCTGCCAGCCATAACTTTTGACGAACAGTGTCTGCACTAATGGCGTGCAGAAATGACTCTTGTTCCCATGTTCGCACGGTAGCGCCTTCTTCTGAGCTAAACTGAAGCGCCGTAACCGAGGCTGGAATCAGGGCGCTATCACCCAGAACAAGATCGCCGGGCTCCAATACGCTAACCACCGTCCGTTCGTGCAAAACCGAGACTAGACCCGACTCAACCCGAGCAATCGTGTTGTCTGGAAGGGGCGTAAAATGTACGGACCGGCTCGCAGGCAAATCTATTAGACGTGATTCAACATCGAGCCCCGTAAAGACGCCTGACAACGATTGCCTTGCCGCATTGTTGAGGAGACCGAAGTCGTCCTGCACCTGCCCCATAGTCAGCATGCTTTACAGTCCTAAAATACCTGTCCGATGGAATCCTAACCCGATAAACTACTGGTGTCCCGGAAAGGGTTCACTCCTCGGCAAAAAACTGGCAACAAAATATGTCTGACACCCCTGTGTGGCGTTTCCGTCACTTCGATCTTTTCAGCGCCTTAGAATGGCACGCCATGATAAAACTGAGGGGAAGTATTTTTGTCGTCGAGCAACGCTGTCCCTACCTAGATCCCGATGATAAGGACCCACGCTGTTGGCATCTTGAGGGTTTACTAGAGGGGCAACTCATTGCGGGCTTGAGAATCTCGCCTCCTGGAGCGCTGTACAAAGAGGTGTCTATTGGGCGTGTGGCAGTGGCCCCAAACCACCGTGGACAGTCACTAGGCCGTGAGCTGATGGTTCGAAGCATGGCCTATGCCAAAGACCTGTGGCCCAACGATGGGCTTAGAATCAGCGGTCAGGCTTATCTTCAGGAGTTTTATCACAGCTTAGGTTTCACCACGGTGAAAGGCCCCTATCTCGAGGACGACCTGCCGCACTTTGAAATGCTGCTGAGCTAAACCAGCCCCGGGTTAACGTCACCTAGTGCAGGGCCGCTAACCCAGAAGTCGGTTCACGCTGCGCTGCGCGCTGCTCGCTTGCGTTCGTGTTCGAGCAGCAGCTTCTTGCGCAACCGAATGCTGTCCGGCGTCACTTCTACGAGCTCATCATCCTCGATAAACTCTAAAGCCTGTTCGAGGCTATGGCGTACTGGCGAGGTAAGGATAAGCGCTTCATCTGTACCCGAAGCCCGGACGTTAGTTAGCTGCTTTGCCTTCGTCGGATTAACGACCAAGTCATTACCGCGGCTATGTAAGCCAACAATCTGTCCCTCATAAACGTCTTTATTAGGGTCAACAAAGAGGCGGCCTCGGTCCTGTAAAGTGTATAGCGCATAAGCCAAGGTCTTACCTTTAACCATAGAAACTAGGACACCGTTAACCCGACCGCCCAGCTCAACTCGCTTGACGGGACCATAGTGATCAAAAACATGGGTCATGATGCCCGAGCCCGAAGTGAGGGTTAGGAAATGCGAACGAAACCCAATCAAGCCCCTGGCGGGAACAATAAACTCAAGGCGCACACGGCCATTGCCGTCCATAACCAAGTTCTTCATTTCAGCCCTGCGCAGACCCAACTCCTCCATCACACCACCCTGATGCTCAGACTCGCAGTCGATCACTAAATTTTCGTAGGGCTCACAGAGCTCTCCGTCAATCTCTTTTTGAATCACTTCAGGTCTTGAGACACCCAACTCAAAACCTTCGCGACGCATACTTTCAATTAGGACAGACAGGTGTAACTCACCGCGACCCGACACGGAAAATTTGTCAGGAGAATCCCCCTCTTCCACGCGCAATGCCACATTGTGTATGAGTTCGCGCTCAAGACGCTCACGGATATTTCGCGAAGTCACATACTTACCTTCGAGCCCGGCGAAGGGTGAATCATTCACTTGAAAAGTCATACTGACCGTTGGCTCGTCCACGGATAAGGGCGGCAGAGGTTCGGGTGTCCCCGGACTGCATAAGGTGTCAGAAATGTTTAACGCCTCAATCCCAGTCACACAAACGATATCGCCAGCACCAGCCTCACCCACCTCAACGCGTTCGAGGCCCTGATAACCCATAACCTGCAGAATTTTCCCGTTGCGACTGTCGCCATTACGGTCAATGACTGCCACCTGAGTGTTGGGGGTTACTGAGCCTCGAGTGATGCGCCCAACGCCAATAACACCCACATAGCTGCTGTAGTCGAGGGCTGAGATTTGTAGCTGCAAGGGGCCCGACGTGTCCACCGAGGGCGGGGGAACTTTATCGACGATCGTTTGAAACAACGGCGCCATATCCGTGCCCATAGCCTCATGTTCCTCACCGGATATGCCGTTAAGCGCAGAGGCGTAAATGATGGGAAAGTCGAGTTGTTGTTCGTTAGCACCTAAGGAGTCAAATAGATCGAATACTTGGTCAACCACCCAATCAGGCCTGGCGCCGGGACGATCGACCTTATTGATAACAACAATAGGGTTGAGGCCGCGCTCGAATGCTTTCGATGTGACAAAGCGTGTCTGTGGCATCGGTCCGTCGACGGCATCGACTAAGAGCAGCACCGAGTCGACCATGGACAGCACGCGCTCCACCTCACCACCAAAATCTGCGTGTCCAGGTGTGTCCACAATATTGATTCGATAATCTTGCCAGCGGATCGCCGTATTTTTAGCAAGAATGGTAATGCCACGCTCTCTTTCCTGATCGTTGGAATCCATAATCCGCTCGGTCCCTGCCGCTTTTCGGTCAAGGGTGCCCGACTGCTGGAGCAGACAATCCACGAGTGTTGTTTTGCCGTGGTCTACGTGGGCAATAATGGCAATATTTCTCAGCTGGCTGATCACGCTGCTTGTCTCTCCGATATAAGGGGGGGTTGGGCGGCGCGGAGTCTACCAGAGCCAGCCGCGTAACAGGTCTGCAATATTACGGTTACTGGCGAAAATAAGATCTCTGGCTGCGGCAGCTAATCTGCCCATTATTGGGGCGAGATACGCACCAAATAAGCGCGGAAGGCACTATAATGGTGCGATCATGGTGGTGGAGTCTTGCCTAGCACAGCCTTAATAATACTATTATTTCATTACTATTCAATAACTTATATTTTTTTTAACCGAAATATAGCGGCTGGCATACACCTTGCTCTATCTCACACCGTTGATTCATGGCATGGTGCATGCCCCAATCACAAGCCCCGGGGCTGATTAAATGCCCCCACTTAGTTATTTCAAGGAGTTAGCCATGTCGGAGCGCACGCTCACCTTAATCACAGACAATGATATTCGCTGGGTAGACCTGCGTTTCACCGATACCATGGGTAAAGAGCAACACGTCTCTATTCCCGCCACAGAAGTGGGCGAGGACTTTTTCGAAGAAGGTAAGATGTTTGACGGTTCGTCCATTTCCGGCTGGAAAGGCATTAACGAGTCAGACATGATTTTGATGCCGGACGATTCCAGCTCAATTTTAGACCCCTTTACCGATGATGCCACGGTGATTCTCCGCTGCGACATTATTGAGCCAACGACAATGCAAGGGTATGAACGTGATCCCCGCAGCGTTGCGAAGCGTGCGGAAGCCTACCTAACCTCAACGGGCATTGGTGATACCGCTTTCTTCGGACCAGAGCCTGAGTTTTTCGTGTTTGACGACGTTAAATGGCACGCCGATATGAGTGGTGCGGGTTACAGCATTAACTCAGAGGAGGCCGCATGGTCATCTTCAGCGCATTATGACGATGGCAATACGGGCCACCGACCCAGGGTCAAGGGTGGTTATTTCCCCGTACCTCCTGTCGATAGCCTGCACGACATCCGGGCAGCTATGTGTTCTGCGATGGAGCAGATGGGCTTAGACGTTGAAGTGCATCACCATGAAGTGGGCACAGCTGGCCAATGCGAAATAGGCATCCGATTCAATACTTTGGTCAAAAAAGCAGACGAAGTGCAGATCCTCAAGTATTGCGTACACAATGTGGCGCACGCTTATGGAAAGACCGCTACGTTTATGCCAAAGCCTCTAGTCGGTGACAATGGCTCCGGTATGCACGTGCACCAATCGGTAGCTAAAGACGGCGAAAATACCTTTGCCGGCGACGGTTATTCCGGGCTTTCCGACAACGCGCTGTACTATATCGGCGGCATCATCAAGCACGCTAGGGCGCTAAATGCCTTTGCCAACGCCTCAACCAATAGCTACAAGCGATTGGTGCCCGGTTTTGAAGCCCCGGTGATGCTGGCTTATTCTGCCCGCAATCGCTCAGCCTCAATCCGCATTCCCTACGAGCCATCACCGCGAGGCAAGCGCGTTGAAGTTCGCTTCCCTGACCCAACTGCAAACCCCTACCTAGCCTTTGCTGCAATGCTTATGGCTGGCTTAGATGGCATTCAGAACAAGATCCATCCAGGCGAGGCCGCGGACAAGGATCTTTATGACTTGCCAGCAGAAGAAGCCAAAGCCATTCCAACCGTGGCTTCAAGCCTTGAAATGGCGCTCGATGCACTCGATCAGGATCGCGACTTCCTGACCCGAGGCGAGGTTTTCACCGACGACATGATAGATGCTTACATCGATCTAAAGCGCGAGGAGATTCAGCGCCTCGACATGACAACTCACCCCGTTGAGTTCGATATGTACTATTCAGTTTAAAAGCTGCCGCGAGTCCTTATGCCTGATTGGGGCATAAGGACTCTATTTTTACGGACGTTTTGAGAGGCTTTAAGCCTCTGGCTCAAAATACCCAATCGGTGCAAGCTGTTTTTGGGAAAGCCCTTGGAGCCAGATGCATGATCAAAATTGCCGGCGGACTAGCAATCGC
The DNA here is from genome assembly GCA_029253085.1 of Luminiphilus sp. Taxonomy (GTDB): domain Bacteria; phylum Pseudomonadota; class Gammaproteobacteria; order Pseudomonadales; family Halieaceae; genus Luminiphilus. The sequence goes on from JAQXAF010000115.1 coordinate 14,504, forward strand.
AATTATTGCGATTTCAGCGCTCAACACCCTGCCAACACGGGCAGAAATTTTTAAGTACACCGACGAGAACGGTAAAAGTGTGTTCAGTGATAGACCGCCAGCAGAAAGCCAGCCAGATAGCGTGCTACAAATTGAAGTGGGGCCTACCAACCTATCGGCACCACCCCCGAACATTCCACCCTCAGTAAAACCCACAGAAGCCTCAAACATTAAAGCTGCTGTGTCTTACAGCACGACCATTACAAGTCCTAGCAACGGTACGACCGTACCCATGGGCCCAGGAAATTTTGCTGTTATCGCCCTATTTTCACCGCCCCTAGAGGCTGCAGAATCTGCAGTACTCAAGCTGGACGGAAAAGTGGTGGGGCCGCCCCAGAGAGGCAATAAGTGGCAGCTTAACAATATCTTTCGTGGCGAACATCAAATAACGGTTGAGCGCCAAAATGCTGAGAACAACGTGTTGAATGTGTCTCTCCCAGTCACCGTCTATGTTCTCAGGCCGTCTATACGGTGAGTTCTATCAACCAGCATAAGCCAAACTATTCGCAAACCGGTCCGCAGGATCAAATACTCGATGCCCTCGCCACCGCTGTAATTTTGCTCGACACAGATTTACGTATTGTTAGCTTGAACCCTGCCAGCGAGACATTGCTTCAAGCCTCTATTGAACGTGCGCGAGGTTTACACTTCGACCGCTTGGCCAACCTCAGTCAGGATTGGCAGAACCTTCTTACCCAAGTACAAAGCGAAAATTTTGCAACGGTAAAGCGCGAGATGCCATTGGTGTTGCATAGCGGCGCCCAATACTGCGTCGATCTTATTATTAGCCCACTGCAACCCGCGGGTGAAAGCCCCAGTCTTTTGCTAGAACTTAATCCCGTAGACCGGCTCAACGCCATTAGTGAAGACGCGCAGCTAAGGGAGGCACAGGCTTCTATGCGCCAGGTCATCAAAGGGCTTGCCCATGAAGTGAAAAATCCACTAGGAGGTATTCGCGGTGCCGCGCAGCTACTCGCTCGCGAGTTAGGTCATGGCAAACTGAATGAATACACCGACGTCATCATGGAGGAAGTGGACCGCTTGCGTACCTTGGTGGATCGCATGTTGGGGCCAAGAGAACGCCTGCTAACCCGACTCATGAATATTCATGAAGTTCTTGAGCGCGTAAGGCAACTCACAGAGGCCGAATCCGGTGGCAACGTCGTCATAGAGCGGGACTACGACCCGTCATTACCTGAATTCAAGGCAGACCCTGACCAACTGACCCAGGTGATATTAAACATCACCCGCAACGCCAGCCAAGCCATGTCAGGTGAGGGGAAGATAACGCTTCGAAGCCGCGCGAAACGGCAATATACCTTGGGCGGCAAACGTCACAAGCTGGTTTGCTGCCTCGACATTGTCGATGCCGGCCCAGGCATTCCTAATGAACAGTTACATCAATTATTCCTGCCAATGGTCACCTCTAGCACCAAGGGCAATGGGCTGGGCTTGTCGATTGCACAAATGATAGCCAACCGACACGGGGGGCTTATTCAGTGCGAAAGCGAACCCGGCCACACATGCTTTACCGTTTTATTACCGATGGAGACCTGAGACGTGTCCGAAGACAGAACAGTTTGGGTGGTTGATGACGATCGTTCCATACGCTGGGTTATGGAAAAAGCTTTAACCCAAGCGGGACTTCTGTGTCAGAGCTTTGAAACGGCAGAAGCTCTGCTAGACGCCATTACATCGGGCGCACCGGATGTTGTGATCAGTGATATTCGCATGCCGGGTATTGATGGTTTGGCACTGCTGGGTCAATTGCGTACCGCGTACCCCGAATTGCCCGTCATTATCACAACGGCTCACTCTGATCTCGATAGTGCGGTGGCGTCTTATGAAGAGGGGGCCTTTGAGTACCTACCCAAGCCATTTGATGTCGATGAAATTGTAGCAACCGTGATGCGGACTCCCACCATGCGTAGGGAACGAAAAGCACCTGCCACTGAACTACCCAGCAAGCCGACTGAAATCATTGGTAATGCCCCGGCCATGCAAGAGGTTTTTCGAGCTATCGGCCGCCTCGCTCACAGCCAGATCACTGTGCTTATTAATGGTGAGTCCGGTACCGGAAAGGAGTTGGTGGCCCGCGCCCTTCATCGTCATAGCCCGCGCAAAGACGGCCCTTTCATTGCACTGAATATGGCGGCCATACCCAGAGAGCTCATGGAATCAGAGCTATTTGGACACGAAAAAGGCTCCTTCACAGGTGCCACTGCTAGAAGAGCAGGACGATTTGAACAAGCCGATTCTGGAACGCTATTTCTTGACGAGATTGGCGACATGCCCGCCGAGACCCAAACCCGATTACTGCGGGTTTTGGCCGATGGTGAGTTTTTTCGGGTTGGTGGGGCCGCTCCGGTCAAAGCCGATGTCAGAATTATTGCGGCTACTCATCAAAATCTAGAAACCCTCGTTGCAAACGGGCAGTTCCGAGAAGATCTTTTTCACCGCCTGAATGTTATCCGGATTCATCTTCCTCGCCTCGCCGATCGACAAGAAGACATACCCAAACTGATGCAGTTTTTTTTGGGCAAGGCTGCTCAGGAGCTCGGAGTTGAAGGTAAGATTTTATCCCCTTCCGCATCTCGATACCTCTGCCAGCTGCCTTGGCCCGGCAATGTTCGACAACTTGAAAATACCTGCCGCTGGTTGACCGTTATGGCTGCCGGCCGCGAAATTCATCCGAGTGACCTGCCACCCGAACTGCTCGAACCTGCTCAACCGCAACGTGCCGATAACGCCACGACGTGGCAAGACACCCTGGCGACCTGGGCTCAGCAGCGCCTTGCGGCGGGGGAGTCCAATGTTCTGCGAAAGGCATTGCCCGAATTTGAGCGCATCATGATCACAGCGGCTTTAACCCACACGGGGGGCAAGCGTGCTGAGGCCGCCGAAACATTAGGCTGGGGCCGTAATACGCTAACGCGAAAGATCAAAGAGCTAGAAGAAGACGGCACCCCTGCGAGGGGTGCCTAAATGTTTACGTAGCGTCTGACTCGACCTGCCCGGCAGCTTCCTGCTGAGCCTGACTGGCAACAGCCTGTCGGTAAAGCGCCTCAAAGTTAACCGGAGCCAACATCAGGGGTGGAAAACCGCCTTTCACAACCAACGCGTCGATACTTTCCCGAGCATAAGGAAACAGAATATTGGGACCAACCGTCGCCAACACCTGTCGCAGAGCCTCGCCCTCGATTCCGACGACAAAGAAGATGCCTGCCTGCTGAACCTCAACGAGAAACGCGGTGTCGTCCTCCATCTTAGCGGTAACCGTCAAGGTCAATACCACTTCGTGGTTGCCTTCCTCATCGACCCGCGAGCTTTTGGTATTCAGGTCAATATTGACGTTGGGCTGCCAACTCTGGCGAAAAATCTGTGGCGTCGATGGGGATTCGAAGGAGATATCCTTGGTGTAAATCCGTTGCAATGTAAATTGCTGCTGGGGTGGCTGGCCCTCAGCAGCAGCTTGTTCTTCAGCCATGGAAAGACTCCTTAATTAGCTGTGTGATTGAAAGTTAGCGGTGTCATTAAAAAATGGTCGTGAAGTCTAACCCGTCAGGACTGTCCCGACAGCATACTATCAAGATGCCCTTGCCGCTCGAGGCTGAAAAGCTCATCACAGCCACCGATATGGGTATCTCCAATCCAGATTTGAGGCACACTCGTCGCACCGGCACGCTCGGCCATGCTTGCGCGTAACGCCGGGTCCCCATCAACCGGTATTTCGGAAAACTCTGCGCCCTTCTGATTGAGCAGCGTCTTGGCACCGGTGCAAAAAGGGCACCAGCGTGTTGTGTACATAACGATCTCAGGCATCAGGAGCTGACCACCGGCAGTTTCATGGCATTCCACTCCATCATCCCACCCGACATTTTTTGCGCTCGGCTAAAGCCTGCCTCGCGTAATTGACGTGTTGCTGTCCCCGATGATTGGCCCAGTTTACAAACCACGATGAGCGGCTTCTCTTCACATCCAGAGAGCTCTGCTTTGCGCGTTGCCAATTGCGCCAGCGGGATATGCTGAGCGTCGGCAATATGCGCCTTGCTGTACTCAGCGCCGTCGCGAATATCGAGAAAAATACCGCCCTCGCCATTGACTAGGTTAATCGCTTGCTGAGGGGAAACCGCAGGACCCGCTTTGCGGGATTCGTGTAAAAAAAGCATGGTTAACGTTGCCGCTAGAGCAAGTACCAAGAGCCACTGTTGGCTAAAAAATTCTATCAAAAGGTCTAGTTGCACGGCTGTCTCGTGAAGTGACGGGTGCCCGCCGTATGCGGGACTGGCGCGGGAGTATAACGGTTTGCGCCAGAGCGCTCCAGCCGGGTTAATGGGCGCAGCGACGGCGGCAAGGTTACAATGGTGGATCAGCCCAAAATATTAGAGGATTTTTTAAGTCATGAACCAGGCCGAACAAGGACCCACCGTATTAATAATTCTGGACGGATTTGGCCACCGTGAGGATTCTAGGGATAACGCCATTGCGGCGGCAAACACACCGATCTGGGATCGACTCTGGCAGACAGCGCCCAAAACTTTGATCTCGGGATCGGGGCAAGACGTGGGATTACCTGAAGGTCAAATGGGTAATAGCGAAGTGGGGCATATGAGCCTAGGCTCTGGCCGCGTGATTTACCAATCGATCTCAAAAATAGACAGCGCCATAGCCGATGGCAGCTTTCATACGAATCCAGCCTATTGTCATGGGATTGAGTCAGCGGTCAGACAAGGCAAAGCCGTGCATATTATGGGTCTGCTGTCTTCGGGCGGCGTACACAGCCATGAGAGTCATATCTTTGAGATGCTTCGCCTAGCAGCCGCTAAAGGGGCAACCAAAATTTATTTGCACGGGTTCCTCGATGGGCGAGATACCCCCCCTCGCAGCGCATTATCATCACTCCGTGCCGCAGAGGAGATCATTGAGCAGTTGGGAGTGGGGCAACTCGCCACTATTACTGGTCGCTATTGGGCTATGGACCGTGATCAGCGCTGGGACCGTTTAGAAAAAAGTTATCGCCTACTGTGCATGGGTAATGCCGAACATTCAGCGGCTTCTGCTATTGAGGGACTCCAAGCAGCCTATGATCGCGGCGAATCCGATGAGTTTGTTGCCCCCACGCGCATAGGGGCACCCGCGGTGATGGCCGATGGCGATGTGGTGCTTTTTATGAACTTTCGCGCCGATCGAGCCCGCCAACTCACCGAGGCTCTCACAAAAGAAGATTTCGACAGCTTTGAACGGCCATCAATACCCGCCATCAGTCTCGTTTGCACCACCGAGTATAGCAGCCAGTTTAACTGCCCTGTCGCTTTCCCCCCCGATGTTGTCAACGAGGGTTTTGGCGAAGTCCTTGCGAACAACAACTTGTCTCAGTTACGCATTGCTGAAACCGAAAAATATGCTCACGTTACGTTTTTCTTCAGCGGTGGACGGGAGGGGCTTTTCGACGGAGAGAAACGGATACTCATACCCTCTCCAGATGTCGCCACTTACGATCTACAGCCTGAAATGAGTGCCGTAGCAGTCACCGATGAGGTGGTTAATGCCATTGCCAACCGAAGCTTCGATTGCATCATCGTTAATTTTGCTAATGGAGACATGGTGGGTCATACCGGTGTCTTTGATGCCGCAGTTGCGGCGGTAGAGGCCCTAGATTCCTGCCTCGAAAGAATCGAGACTGCATTGCTAGCGGCAAACGGGCAGGCCCTGATAACCGCAGATCATGGCAACTGCGAGCAGATGCTTGACTACGCTAGCGGCCAAAACCATACCCAACATACCACCGAGCATGTTCCCTTGGTTTATCTCGGTAATCATCACCCAATGTTGCGTCAAGAAGGGGGAGTACTTGCCGACGTTGCGCCAACCTTGCTTGCGTTGATGGGCGTTGAACAGCCCAAAGCTATGACGGGCACCTCCCTACTCGAGCGGCAAGGTTAATTCATAGTGCCGGCATCTATAAGCTGGCCGTTAGTGGTAGCTTTCGCGAGCTTGCTGGCTTGCAGTGGTATTGCGCACGCACAGATTTCAAAAGAAGAAAACACCGAAGCGGAGCTTGAAGCATTGCGTCTGCAAATCAGTGGAATTCAGACGGGAATTTTAAAAAAACAAAGCGAAAAGGATAGCTTGCAAACACGCCTTGCCGACGCAGAAAAGTCTATTGGCGAGCTAGAACAGCGGCTGCGCAACATTGAACAAGAAATTGCTGGCGAACTCCCTCGCCTTGCCGCCCTCGAGATGGAACGCGATCGGCTTCAGGGTGATGTAGTCACAGAGCAAGCAATCATGACCAGCGACTTTAGGACCCTATGGACACTCCGTGAGGGCGGTGGTCTACGCATTCTTTTCGGCGACCAGAGCCCAAACGAGATGGCGCTTAACTTGGCCTATTTCGATAGGTTGTTGCAGCAACGCAGTGATGCGGTCGGTCGCTACCAAACATTGCTGCAGCAGATTCAGAGCAACGCCAATGCTCTTCGCATTTCCCAGGAAGAACTTTCGCAGCAAGGCAGCGCGCTAGAAAAGGAACGCCGGCGTGCAGCGGGACTGCAAAAAGAGCGCCGCCTCGCCTTGGCGGCTATCGATGCATCCCTGTCTAGCGACACGGCCCGTGTAGCTCAATTGGAGCAGGATCAAGTACAGCTGAGTGGCCTTCTCGAAGAGCTACGACAGAGGCTGAGCGAGTTAGAAACTCCCAACTCCTACGTTCCTTTCAACGATGCTAAGGGAAAAATGGTCTTCCCTGCACAGGGTCGAGCCAGCAATCGCTTTGGCGCCTCTAGAAATTCTGGCGATATGGTCTGGCGTGGCTGGTTAATCCCCGCTCCCGAGGGCAGCAATGTCGTAGCCGTACACCACGGAAGGGTAGTCTACGCCGACTGGCTGCGCGGCCAGGGGCTGCTAACCATAATAGATCACGGGGAGGGCTATTTTAGTCTCTATGGCCAAAACCGTAGCCTGCGACGTGAGGTGGGTGCGTGGGTGGCCCCGGGAGATGTCATTGCTACCGTGGGCGCCAGTGGCGGTGCCCTCGAACCCGCCCTGTATTTTGAAATACGCAGTGCAGGCGAACCCGTTGATCCAGGGCGCTGGGTTAAACGCTAACCCCTAGCTCCAGCTAAGCACCACAATCGGGTACCATTACGGTCTTATTATTTAGGAAACCGACAGCTAATGCGGTCTCGCTCTCTTATTCTTACTACCGTGCTTCTGGCGGCTTTTACCACGACTGCTCACGCGCAGCAGCCTGGCGACCCTACCTCTGAGCCAGTGATTCCCGCTCCTGAAGCGGTCAACCCAAATCCGGAGTCCGTTGATCCCGGCCCTGAAGCCACAGGAGGCGCGCTACCCCTTGCGGAACTGCAAACTTTTGCTGACGTTTTCCATCAAATCCGCGCGGGTTATGTAGAGGAGATTGACGATAGTCAATTGTTTGAGTTTGCTGTGAAAGGCATGCTTGAAGGACTGGATCCCCACTCGGCTTACCTTACTAAAGAAGACTACAGCGACCTGCAAACCACCACGGAGGGCGAGTTCTCTGGTCTTGGTATTGAAATTGGTCGACGTGGCAGCTACATCGAAATTATTGCGCCTATTGATGGATCGCCAGCGGTGGCAGCAGGACTGCAAGCTGGAGACGTTATTCTCAAGCTCGACGGAGAATCGGTGAAGGGAATGACGATCGATGAGGCCGTCCAACTGATGCGCGGCCCTATAGGCACCCCTATTGATTTAGAAATTGGTCGCCGCGGTACATCAGAGCCCCTTGAGATCACCGTAGTACGAGATGCCATTAAAGTTGCCAGCGTGCGATCCCGATTGCTAGCGCCCCATTACGGCTACCTACGAATAGCCCAATTCGGGCGGCCGACGGGAGAGGAAGCCGGCGCTGCCTTGGATAAGCTGTTCATGGAAGGCGAGCTTAAGGGCCTAGTCATTGATTTGCGCAACAACCCTGGAGGCGTGTTAGGTGCCAGTGTCGCGGTCTCAGATTTATTTATGGACGGTGGCCTGGTTGTCTACACCGAGGGTCGACATCCCAGCTCCCGGGAACGCTTTGAGGCAACCTTGGGTGACCGCTTAGACGGAGCGCCGATTGTTGTGCTTATCAATGGCGGCTCTGCTAGCGCCTCCGAGATTGTCGCCGGCGCCCTGCAAGATGTTGGGCGCGCTGTGATAATGGGGACACGAAGTTTTGGCAAAGGGTCGGTACAAACCGTATTGCCCGTGTCAGAAACTCGCGCCGTCAAACTCACCACAGCGCGTTACTTCACACCCACAGGCCGCTCGATACAAGCCGAAGGTATCGTGCCCGATATTGTTGTAGAGCGCGCTCGAGTAACAAGTATGGAGGGGCGACAAATTAAAGAGTCCGATCTGAAGGGAAGCTTAAACAGCAGTACAGAAGCCAACCCCCAAGACGTGGGCTCTGAAAGCGAGTCATTGGCGAATTTGAGAGAAAATGATAATCAGCTTTACGAGGCACTTACCCTCCTGCGTGGCGTCAATCTTTTGATACCACGTAAGCCCATGGACGCTACCGACCAAGACGAGCCCGAGACACCTCTCGTCGAGTAACCAAGGTCTAGCCCAACCTCAACAAGGCGGCATTTAAGCCACACCAGGACGCAACATCGTGATGAAACTTCGTCCAGCTCGGGGAGCTCGCCAGAGCAAAGCCTTAATGGGCTCAAGTCACAATCTCAAAGAAAAAACCTCGCCGCTGATACGGTCTATCCACAGGCTTTATACCGGTGCTCAACTAGCAAATAGGTATGCCCTCTACAAGTGAGCGCTTACTTACGTTGCATTAACAGCTTTTGCACAGGTTCTTATCGATACGTACCGGTTGCATTCCCGTTACGTGCGGCATATCTTGGGTTGCAAGCAAGCTTTAACCCCAATATGTGGGGTGTATAAATGAAGCTCAGCGAGCTAAAAATCCCGACAAACGTCGGAATAACGCACTCAGATTGCCAGCATCGGAGTACATGCCATCACAGTAAAACTGCACCTAGTGGGGTTTTTACTAATTGGAACTCTAGTCAGTCAGGGGCTCGAGGCGGCAACCTGCCCACTGCACAACCACGGTAATCTCGCGGTCATTATTGATGATCTGGGTTACAACCTCGATACCGCTCATGCAGCAGCGGCCATACCCGCGCCGTTAACCATGTCAATTATTCCAGGAACACCCTATGCCATGGAAGTTGCCGACCTCGGCGCGAAACGCGGCAAAGAGGTCATGCTGCACATGCCAATGGCGGCAGTGCGCACCAGGGTTTCAGACCCCCTTGTTTTAGACGGTCAATTGCCCGTGGCCGACATCAGCCAACGGGTTCAACAGGCCCTGCAATCGGTACCCGGGGCCGCGGGGATGAACAACCACATGGGTAGCGCGCTCACCACCAACCGCGAGGCTATGGATGCGCTAATGTCAGAACTGGCGGCCCAAGATATGTTCTTCATCGACTCTAGGACGACCGCTGAAACAGTCGCCAGAGATGCGGCGAAAGCCCGGGGGGTACCCAGCGCCTCAAGAACCGTGTTTCTTGATAACAAGCCTGAATTAGCCGCAGTGGAAATTCAAATCAAAGAGGCTGTTCGCCGAGCTTTAGTAGAAGGCTATGCTATCGCTATAGGGCATCCACACCCTGCAACACTGACAGCGCTGAGTCGAGCGCTGCCGCGATTACCCGCAGACGTTACGATTGTGAGCGCATCACAAATAGCACGCTGTCACGAAAATCATCGACGAACTTCGATGCCTCGCGCGGCGAGATAATCCTTCGCCTCGGGGATAGTAAATTCCCCGAAGTGAAAAATACTGGCGGCCAACACGGCATCTGCGCCACCCTCGGTGATTCCATCAGCCAAATGGGCCAACGTGCCAACCCCACCCGAAGCAATCAAGGGAATATCGACGGCTTCGCTAATCTGACGAGTAACAGTGAGTTCAAAACCGTCACGGGTACCGTCGCGGTCCATGCTGGTCAGCAGTATTTCTCCCGCACCTTTGGCTGCCATCTTGCGTGCCCAAGCTACCGCCTCAATCCCCGTAGGCTTGCGACCACCGTGGGTGAACAACTCGTATCGTGGGGGCTCTTGATCGTTGCTGACCCGCTTTACGTCCATTGCAACTACTATGCACTGCGCACCAAAACGCGCGGCAGCGGATTCAACTAAATCAGGATTATTAATCGCCGCCGTGTTGATACTGACCTTATCGGCCCCCGCGTTGAGTAACGCGCGGATGTCACTGAGAGCACGAACGCCCCCGCCGACCGTTAGCGGAATAAAGACCTCTCTAGCGATACGTTCAACCGTCTGTACAGTGGTATCACGCTGTTCGTGACTCGCCGTAATATCGAGAAAGGTAATCTCATCGGCGCCCTGCTCATTGTAGCGCCTAGCAATTTCAACCGGATCACCGGCATCTCTAATACCCACGAAATTAACGCCCTTAACAACCCTGCCTTGATCAACATCGAGGCAGGGAATAATGCGACGGGCTAGGGGCATTAATCGACGCTCTGCATTGCAGCTACACAAGCCTGAGCTTCTTCCAGATCGAGGGTTCCCTCATAGATCGCCCGCCCTGTAATCGCTCCCATGATGCCCTGGCGTCCGTATTGGGCGAGCATTCGAATATCGTCGAGATGAGAAATTCCGCCCGAAGCAATAACCGGTATTGAAGAGGCCTTCGCCATCTCTAAGGTCGCCACTACGTTGACGCCTTGCATCATTCCATCACGATCGATGTCGGTATAAATAATCGCGCTTACACCCGCCTGCTCAAACCGTTTGGCAAGCTCTGTGGCCTGAATATCGGACACTTCGGCCCAGCCGTTGGTGGCAACCCAACCGTTTCTGGCATCAATACCCACCATGATTCGGCCTGGATACTCCCGGCAAGCAACACGAACGAGCGCAGAGTCTTTGAGGGCGGCAGTACCAATAATGACCGACTCAACGCCCAGGTCTAGGTATCGCTCGATAGTCCCAAGGTCACGAATACCGCCCCCGATTTGCACCGGCATATCCCCTGTGGTGGCAAGAATCTCAACGACAGCATCATCATTGACCGGCGCCCCTTCAAACGCGCCGTTCAAATCAACCAGATGCAGCCGCTGCGCGCCTTTATCCCGCCAGATTTTGGCCATGCCCGCAGGGTCATCTGAAAATACCGTGCTTTGTTCCATTAGCCCCTTGCGCAGGCGCACACACTGACCATCTTTTAAATCAATTGCTGGTATTACGAGCATGTTCCGTCCCATGTCAAAAAATTAGAGAGCAACTTCAGCCCTGCCACATGACTTTTTTCAGGATGAAATTGCACGGCAAAGAGATTATCTCGAGCCAATGCCGCACATCCTGTTACACCATAATCGAAGCTGCCCACCATTAACGAGGGGTCGCTGGGCTCCACCCAATAACTGTGCACAAAATAAAAACGCGAGCCATCTTTGATACCCGCCCACAATGGATGAGGTTTTGTTTGCACCACTTCATTCCACCCCATGTGAGGTACCTTGAGGCGTTGTCCCTGTTCATCCTGTAACCCTGCACCAAAGTAATTTACTCGGCCGGGAATAATGCCCAGTGTATCGACACCATGGTTTTCTTCAGAGTGATCAAGCAGGGCTTGCATACCGACACATATCGCCAAAACCGGCTGATGCGCCGATGCCAAGGCCGCCTTTAACATTCGATCACAGCCTAGCCGATTAATTTCCGCCATGCAGTCTTGTATGCCGCCAACACCCGGAAATACCACTCGGTCGGCCTCCGCAATAATGTCGGGATCGTGGCTGACCACAACCCGGGGCGCTCCGGCATGCTCTAAAGCGGAGGCAACCGAATGCAAGTTACCCATGCCATAGTCTATAACAGCAACATAACTGGTCACGGCGTCAGAGCGTGCCTTTTGTGGAAGGCGTGATACCCGCCATCGCCGGATCGGCGGTAAGCGCCATACGCACTGCGCGGCCGAAGGCCTTGAACACCGTTTCTGCTTGGTGGTGCGCGTTGTGGCCCCGTAAATTATCGACGTGCAAAGTCACCAAGGCGTGGTTGACGAAGCCCTGAAAGAATTCCACAAAGAGATCGACGTCAAAAGACCCGATCATGCCCCGAGTAAAAGGGACCTCCCAGACAAGCCCCGGGCGTCCCGAAAAATCGACTACGACCCGTGATAGTGCTTCATCTAAAGGCACATAAGCGTGCCCATAGCGCGCTAAACCCGTCTTTTCACCCACAGCTTCGTAGAAAGCTTGACCCAGCGTAATACCAATGTCTTCTACGGTATGGTGCCCGTCAATGTGGAGGTCACCCTTAGCAATAACTTTCAAATCGATCATGCCGTGACGCGCAATCTGATCCAACATGTGCTCTAAGAAGGGCACGCCGGTATCGAACTCAACCTGCCCAGAACCATCGAGGCAGAGCTCGACACTGATGCTGGTCTCCAAGGTTGTTCGCTCGACACTAGCGCTGCGCGGCGTCGTTACCGTAGCCATGACCGTTGCTCCTGGGAAATAAATGCCTTTTGGGCTGATGCGCCTGAGGCGCGCTACAATGGCCGACATTGTATCCGAGAAGCGCTCGCGGTACATGTGATCAATTGCCTAGCTTAGCGGTGAGCCGTTGCCAACCATGACATCTTTTTCCACAAGACTTTTAGACTGGTTCGACCATCACGGGCGCCATGATTTGCCCTGGCAGAAATCGAAAACGCCCTATCGGGTTTGGCTGTCAGAAATCATGCTGCAGCAAACCCAGGTGCAAACCGTTATTCCGTACTTTGAGAAGTTCCTCGAGCGGTTCCCGTCAGTGGATACCCTAGCCGCTGCGGCCGAAGATGATGTGCTACATCTTTGGACCGGCTTGGGATACTACGCCAGAGCGCGCAACTTACACCGCGCAGCCAAGCTTGTAGTCAGCGAATATCAAGGGCAGTTCCCCGCAACCCTAGAGGGTTTGCTGCAGCTCCCGGGCATAGGGCGCTCTACAGCTGGGGCAATACTCAGTCTGGCCATGGACACCCGAGCACCCATCCTCGACGGCAACGTAAAACGCGTGCTCGCAAGGCACAATGCTGTCTCAGGGTGGCCAGGCACGGCAAAAACCCTTAACAAGCTATGGCTGCTTGCCGAAGAGTACACACCCACCGACCGCGTGGCAGACTACACTCAAGGCATTATGGACTTGGGCGCAACGCTCTGCACTCGCGGTACACCCCGCTGCCAGGACTGCCCCCTCGCAGACACCTGCAGGGCTCATAGTCGCTCTGAGCAGGCCCAATTCCCGGGCAAAAAACCTCGTAAAGCGCTACCAGAACGCGAGACTTACTTCGTAATTCTTCAACGAAGGGATGGCTCTGTGCTGCTAGAAAAGCGGCCCGATCAAGGAATTTGGGGGGGACTGTGGTGTTTTCCTGAAACCCCCCACGACAATAATTTGCCAGCAAGTCTTGCAGCGATAGGCGCTCTCGCTGGAATACCGCCCGTAACACTGGATCCCATTAAGCACAGTTTTAGTCACTATCGACTGACCATCCGACCAATACTGCGGCAGATAAACCGCGCAACCGAGGGAGTGGCTGAGGTAAACTGTCTTCGGTGGGTTGACCCGCGCAAGCCCACCAATATGGGTCTACCGGCGCCAGTCACCCAAATTCTTAAAACTTTGGTGCTGCAACAATGACATCAAATACGACTAAATTGAGCACTCAGGGAGCTTCATTGTGACGAGAATGGTGTTTTGCAAACATTTCGGAGAAGAACTGGAGGGCCTCGATCGGCCGCCACTACCGGGTCCCAAGGGCCAAAAAATCTTCGAGCAGGTATCGAAAAAGGCCTGGCAGGCATGGCAAGCCGAACAAACGATGCTGATCAACGAAAAACAATTGAGCCTGATGGACACTGAAGCGCGTAAGTACCTGCAAGACCAAATGGACAAGTACCTCTCAGGTGAAAACTACGATCGTGCCGAGGGATTCGTGCCCCAGCAAGACGACTGAACTTCAGTCAGCAGCACCCAACACCTTTATGAGTGATTTTTACCTGACAGCTCAACTTCGGATCTACCCATGCGCATAATTTCGTGGCTCATTACTTTGCTTGTTTGCCTTTTGGTCACCGGCGGTCTCGCTGGCTTCAAGTATCGGCAAGTCACCGACGCCATGGCCATGGCCGCCAGCTTTCCGCCGCCTTATTCCGTGGTGACTTCTACCTCAGCACAACAGCAAGAGTGGACTGCCGTCCGGCGCCTTACCGGTACAGTGAGGGCCCCAGAATTCGTCGAACTAACCGCCGAGGCTACTGGACGCATTGTCACACTGGGTGCGCCCGCCGGTGCGATTGTTGCGAAAGACGACGTGATTGTGCAGCTATTTGATGAGGACCTGCGAGCACAGCAGGAAGCTTTGAGCGC
>JAQXAF010000119.1 GCA_029253085.1 Luminiphilus sp.
TGATCTGCTCCGGTGTAGCCCTTATCGATCAAATATTCGGCTGTGGCGATTAGATCCTTCCAGGTATTCGGTTTGTTCTGCATGCGACCCGCATAATGCCAAGCCTGGCCGTACTCACCCCCACCACGAACGTGGGCAATCGCAAATATTCCTCCCTGCTCTATCCACCCCAAGCGAATGGGAGAAAACGACACATCCTGACTAATCCCGTAACTGCCGTAGCCGTAAACGATTGTCGGGTTAGTACCATCCAACACAAGGTCCGCTCGACGTAAGATTGAAACCGGCACTTTGACACCATCATGAGAGGTCACCAAAACCTCTTCAGCAATGTAACCATCAAGATCATCAAACTTACCCTTAGGAACCATCCCGGTGTCGCTGAACGTATTTTCAAGGGGGTCATAAGCGTAGCGGACACCGCCCTGAATCCATGTGGACTCATAGACCAGAACGCCCGGCACCTGCGGGGAGATCGACGAGATATAGGCAGCGCCATCACGAGGGGTTTTAAGCGCTTTAAGGTCACCCTCAGCAGATAAGCGCAATACCTTATTAACGCCATCTACTTTAACGCTCAAGTAAATGGCATCGGCTGCAGCGGCAATGCCCTCAACAACCAAATCACCGGCAGCAATTATTTCTGTGGCGTGGGTAAAATTAGGCGCAGAGAGCGTTGTCTTTACTAGCTTAAAACGCGGTGCATCCTTGGCCGTAATGAGATAAATGCTATCGGCAACCACTGCGAAGTCGGTGACTAAATCAGACTCCTGTGCAATTTGGACCCAAGGCACAGCTCCTGTCAGCAAGGTCTCAAGGGGTGCACTGAAAATTGAAATCTCATTATTATCACCATGCTTCACCTTCAGAACGGCGTAGCTCGATCCCGGGGTGATGACCACACTGGGGAAATCAGTTTCTAACAGCGGCAAATCATCTGAAACACCAAAAGCTGCAACGACAACGTCTTGTTTTGGGTCGCTTCCTATTGCGTGATAACGCACTTCCGTGCGTTTGTAGATCTCGGTGTCAGGCGCGTCAGTGGGTAACTCTCTGCGACGGGAGTAGTAAAAGCCATCGCCATTTAACGACCACTGTGGCCGATTGTACGCGGTCTCGATGTTAGTCAAAGTATCGGGTAACGTCGCTCCTGAGGTCAAATCAATCACCCCGTAAGTCGTCTCTTCAGAGCCACCCTGCGCGACGCCGTAGACCAAAAATCGTCCCTCCCAGGACGGCATATAGCCTTCAATAGAAACATGGGATTCGTCGTCATCGGCCAGTGTATCGGGATCTAACAGCAACCTTGCCTCAACCGTGCCTTTTGTTTGATGGTAAAGCTTAGCGAGACTTTCCCCAGCATTGCGACGCAGGAAAAAGAGGTCCCCTTTTGCCAGTTGCCGAACACCATAGGTGCTGTAGGGCGCTCCCTGGTCAAGCTCAGTAAGTCGTTTCAGCAGCTGCTCCCGCACGGGCAAAGTGCTCAACACCTGTTCAGTGAAGTCACCCTGCCGCTCAAACCACTGCAACACCTCTGGACTGTCCTGATCTTCGAGCCAGCGGTAAGGGTCTTCAACCTGAACCCCCCAGTGACTGTCCACTACATTTTCAATTCGTGTGACGGGTGCCTCTAATGGTGTGGAATTGGGTAATGACTGCATAGAATCCTCTTTCGTCCGATCTTCAGATTCACACGCTGTTGCCAAGGCGCCGACGAGTGTGGCCAGTAAAATTACCCTTCGGTGGTGTCTCGCCATAAAGCTCGAATCCGTTTGTTTTTGTCAGTGCGCAGTGTAAAGGTAAAACAGGGACTTAGACGATGACATTAGCGTTACTGATCCAACCGCGCGCGGGAACGTAATACCACCAACCACGTAGGAGAGTCACCGTTTTATGAATCTGATCAAATATGTACGGGTTACTTTACTGGCCTTCGCTGGAGTATTGCCATTGACTGCCACTGCGATCGAAGAGCCGGTTTACAGTCTCGTTGAATCCTGGGACGACCCCGCGGTGGAGATACGCCATTACGAACCCAGAATATTAGCGCTGACGGAAATGGCAGCAGGTGAAAATTCGGGGTTTCGTGTGCTAGCAGGTTACATTTTTGGTGGCAACGCGGCGGAAGAAGAGATCGCGATGACCGCTCCAGTACAGAGAACCATGCCAGGAGTCGACGGGGCACAGATGGCCTTCGTTTTGCCTGCAGAGTACGAAATAAGCGAGTTGCCAACGCCGGATGATTCACGGGTCAGGTTTCAAGCAGAGCCGGCCTATCATGCAGCGGTTATTCGGTTCAGCGGCCGCGCCACGGACAGTCGGGTTGATGAACAATGGGAGTTATTAACCGCCTTTTTGGCCACGCAACGCATAGCGACTGCGGGCAAGCCCACATTGAATCAGTACAATCCACCCTGGACATTACCCTTCATGCGTCGCAACGAGATTATTGTTCCCATTAACGTGTCCACGGTGACTAGTGGCGCCGTAGGCTTCTAGGTGTCTGTCACCCAAATGCTCGAGCAGCGAGGTACGTTAAATATGCCAACTCCAATTCCGCCAATAGAGTCTATGCCGTGTCGAGGCTGTACCGAATCTTGCAAAAACCGGTCGACCTGCCGGGGCCGACCGTGGAGCAAGTAGTTCCTTCCCCGCAGCCTGAAGACAAGCACTAGGCTTCGCACCTACGACTGCTAGGTTGTTGCTGGGTTAGCGCTGAACGGTGCCAGTGCGGCACTTCAGGCGCACAAGGGAGGCGAGGCCACAGCAAAAAGGCAAGCGGATTACAACGACAACTGCGTTCGCCATGGCAGCCTCTAACCCCGACGCTTCCCTACCCAATCCAAACAAATTCAGCTAAATTCATACAAAAACTAGCAATCGCATCGACCAACAACAGGAGGGATTGTTGAATAACTGTGAAGGCAGGACGCGATGAGCAGTGAGCGTCGGGATTATTTCCGTGTTGATACGTCCCTCGTAATGGGGTGGCGTCTCGGGACGACGGCTTCTGAAGCCGAGGACCCTCTGACGGAAATCAATCACCAAATTAGTGCAGGGATTCATGATTGCGCACCCGATCATCCCACTGTCGCGCATCTAGTTACCCTGCTAAACAACAAGCTAGACGCGATCAGAGATGAGCTATCGCCCTCAGATAACAGACGCAGAAAGCGCCGGGTTAATATCAGCGGATCGGGTATTTCATTTACAACGACTCGAGAGGCCATCAAGGGCAGCGAAGTTGAAATCTCATTAATATTGCCCACCACAAATACCCCAGTGACAGTGCTTGCCTATGTGATTAGTTGCAAACGTATTTCAAAGGAACGTGAAGAGGATCAAGACCAGTTTAGGCTCAGAACGCACTATCAGTCGGAGCAGGATGTCCTGACGGAACAGATTGTGCATTTCGTATCAAAAAAGCAGCAGGAAATTTTAGCTGAGCGGCGCCACCTCACTCACCCCGATCTCCTTTGATTCGAAGATTCTCGAGTTTTTATTATTTAAGCGATATGCCAGACGTTTGTCTGACTTTGTCTATTTGCTGGGCAGCCAACCCCAGTCATTAATAGAAGTATTGGCCGCCAACCAAGTAAAGACCAAATAAGCCGCAACGCTTTGATCAAGATCTTGAGGCGAGATCTTGTCGAGGGTGTCATCAGGGGTGTGGTGCAGATCGAAATAATCCCGACCGTCCTGAACAAAGCGAAAGGCTGGCATTCCCGCCGCTACTAGTGGTGTTAAATCTGGGCCAGAACTCGATACATCTGTAGGTCCGGGCGCTATTCCTAAAGGCTCAACTAACTGGCTAATGAGATCAACAAGCGGCTGCGCATGATCGTCAACCCGGCTCGTAACCTGCCAAATTCGACCCGCTCCAAAATCGCTTTCTGTGCCAATTACATGATTCTGAAGGTCTCTTTTACGGGACTCTAAATAGGCTTTACCACCCAAAAGTCCCACCTCTTCGGCCCCCCATAAAATAAGGCGAATAGTTCGACGAGGGCGCTTATCCAACGAGAGGATGCGACGAGCAACTTCCATAGTAATGCCCACCCCAGCGCCGTCATCGATTGCGCCGGTGCCGAGATCCCAGGAGTCGAGATGACCACCAATAATGACGACTTCCTCAGGCGCAACCGATCCGCGAATGTCTGCAATCACATTTCCTGATGTCACCTCACCCAAAAAACGCGGAGTTAACAACAGTTTTACCCGAGGTACCTTCCCCCGAGCAGCCATACGCTCGAGTTGATCAGCATCGGGATTAGAGAGTGCAGCCGCAGCAATTTTCGGTTGACCCGGATCGTAAGACATAGAGCCGGTATGGGGCATGCGATGACTGTCAGTACCAATAGATCGTATGAGCAAAGCAGTCGCACCTTTGCTAGCCGCGATGCTCGCTCCATCACGCCGCAAACGCCCAAAGTAGCCATAATGCGATCCGCTTTGGGTACTGCGCATAGCGTGTCCCACGTAAGCTATTTTTCCGTCAAGACTTCCCGGGACCGCTGCTTCAAGAGCTTGTAGGCTGGTAAATATCACCAGATCGCCCTCTATGCCTTCCTCTGGGGTAGCCACTGACCCCCCTAGGGACGTTAGGGTTAGTGGTTGAGGATAGGGCGAGACAACATAGCCTGTCTCAAGTCCCCGCTCCCAGCCGGGTAACGGAAAAGGCTCTACCCAAACACGATCAAATCCAAAGTCGGTTAGTGCTTGAACTGCCCAGGCACGGGCGCTGGCTTCGGCATCAGATCCTGCCAGCCTCGGGCCCACCTCAGTCGTTAAATTTTCAACCCACTGAAATGCTTTTGTCCCCTTAAGGGCATCATCTCGCAATGCCGAAGCCTCACTGACCGTAAGGGCATCCAATCCAGTATCTGCCACTGCCGATGACTGCCCCACTACCGGATGGCAAAGGCCGATACAGATTACGACGCGCACCACGAAAGCCGCGGCAGACGAGACGCCGCTCAAAATATGCCCTGAATACGTGTATAATACGCCCATAGATAACTCACCATTACTCGTTCTGCAATTTAGGCTTCTCGCCGTGACCTGAGGGTTAAACAAGAGACGGGATAATGCCGGCCAGCAATATAACACTGCAGTACGCTTTGAGCCTGAAAAGTTGATGGCCTTTACAGAAGGTCTATTGGGCAATAACGCCGGCGTGTCCTACAATCAACACAGTATTATTTACCCAAAAAATGCCGCTCTGCGGGGAACTCTTAAGGTTTTAAAGGCTCAAATCCCCGCTGACCCGGTTAAGGGAACTCACTCAATCGGCTCTCTTTTGTATTACTAACCAATTGACGAGACTGACATGCAAAAAAATCGACAAGCCCCGGGTCTACGCTTTTATCAGCTGATAAGCGTTCTAGCGGCATCTGCTCTCCTGTCTATCGGCTTTAGCATGCCAGCACAGGCATCAGATGAAGTGCATGTAATAGAACTTACGGGCACTGGAACGTTAAGATTAGTACCCGACACAGCAACGATCACCTTGGGCGTTAACGTTAGGGGCGACGATCTGCCCGCACTGCAAACAGCCGCCGATTCGGCAGTAAACAATATACTCGCGAAACTGAGGGCGCTTTCCATAGAAGACCAGGATCTCGCCGCGACGAATATCCGCATCGCACCCCGTTACCGCTACGATAAAGCACGCCAGGAGTCTGTTACCAACGGCTATGAAGTTTCTCGAGATATTAGCGTTACCGTACGCAACTTGACACTGTTGAGCCGGGTGATTAGTGAGGCCAGCGACGCCGGCATTAACACGATCAGTCCTCCACAGCTGTCCAGCTCTGAGTACGAAGAAAGTTATCTCAAAGCACTAGAGGCAGCGGTTCACCAGGCAGAGGAGCGTGCTCAAACACTCGCAGAGGCCGCGAATGTGCGCCTAGGGCCGGTCATTCGCATGAGTATGCAGCAGCAGTCCTTTCGACCACAGGCGCCAATGATAATGAGGACAATGGAATCGGATTCCCCCGAGAGTGCGACATACCAGCCGGGCGAGCTTGTAGTTTCAGCCAGTGTGAACGTGGCATTTGCCATTTTGCCCTGAATCAATCTAAGTTCGTTGCGACACTTGGAATTTGCTATCCTGAACCCTATTATTAGGTATTAGAACCACATCATCTTCGCAAAGGGAGTGTGAAATGAGCGACAAGCCAATCTTTTCATCACAAGTCGACGTGTTGGGCGCAGACAGTGCCGTTAGCACAAATAAAGTTCTCCGAAACACCTATATGCTTTTAGGTATGACCTTGGCCTTTAGTGCAGCGACTGCAGGGACATCCATGGCCCTGGGCCTGTCACACATGACCGGACTCGTGTTGATGCTGGTCGGCTTTGGCCTACTCTTTGTCGTTAACCGTATGGCCGACAGTGCTAAAGGGCTTCCCGCCATTTTTGCATTCACTGGCGTGATGGGTGCGGCACTCGGCCCCATGCTAAATTACTACGTCTCTCTACCGGGTGGCCCGAGTATGATCATGCAGGCTCTGGGCGGCACGGCCCTGGTCTTCTTTAGTTTGTCTGCCTACGCATTGAATAGCCGCAAAGATTTTAGTTACATGGGCGGGTTCCTTATGACCGGCCTTATCGTGGCAATCGTGGCGAGCATTGCGAATATTTTCCTCGGAATACCTGCCCTATCGCTAACCATCTCAGCCGCGATCATCATGATTATGTCGGGGCTAATTTTGTTTGATACCAGCCGTATTATTAACGGTGGTGAAACGAATTACATCCGCGCGACCGTTTCACTGTACTTGAACATTTATAACTTATTTATTCACATGCTCCATCTTGTCGGTGCCTTTGGCGGCGGTGACGACTAAGGTGAACGAAAGGCTCAAAACCCCGGTATCACCGGGGTTTTTTTATGCGGGTATCACCCTAGATCAATGCATGGTGACACCGTGCAGAACACCATGAGGTTTGCACTGGTCGTTTTAGCTGCGCCCGATTCGGGGCTGTGTCACTTGCGCGCACAAAGCTTTGCAAGAGCGCTCAGGACAGCAGATATCACTTTAACTCGCGTCTTTTTTTACGGTGAAGGCGTGCGTGCTGCATCTGCTGAAAACGACGATAGCATTGATCAGTGGTCTGGGATTGCGGTAAGACAAGGCTGTGAACTGGTGCTCTGTAGTGCCTCTGCAGAGAACCATGGCATTCTTACCCCTCCAGCTCCATTTACCCTAATGGGCCTAGGTGCTCTCATGGAAGCCGGTCATGACTGCGATCGAGTGATCAGCTTTGACTGAACCTTCCACATGGTTAATACGCATCCACACGGCACCCTACGTTAACTCCCAGGCTGCATTAGGCATCGACGCCATCCTCGCCTGCGGCGCTTTTGGACAAAGCGTAATTTTCGTACTTGAGGGCCCGGCCATTGACCTACTAACCCCCCCTCAAGAGCCTGTAGAGGGCGGGCGAAATCTTTTCAAGCTGATTACCTCGATGCCACTGTATGACATTGATAAGGTGTATTTAGTCACTGACAGCCCAAGGCAAATTCCGGCCACGCATTTTGACGAACTTCAGGTGAAACCTGTCAACCGTGAAGAACTTGCCCACTTGATCGCTAACAGCCGACACGTACTGAGCTTCTGATGGCGCTACACCTGCTCTATAACCCTCTTCGTTTTACAGCGCTCGCTGGCGCCTTCAGAAAAGGGGACGCGTTGATTATTTTCGATCAGGCCATTGAGCAATGGGCCGATCTCGATTTAGCCGCGGCTGAAATCCTCTGGGAATCGGTGTTTGCGCTCAACGAGGAATGTCTGCAAAAAGCGCTGGACTCCGCTATCGATGGGGTCACAAAAATCAGTTATACCGATTGGGTTGCACTCACTATTCAGCATCCTCAACAGGTTAACTGGATCTAATTGTTATGGCTGACCTTGACCTAGATCTGTTATGCGATAGACGTGGGTTTCTCATTGATTCCAAGGTTTGGACTGCAGAAATCGCCGAGGCCTTAGCCAGAGAAGAAAGCGTCAATTTGACCCCGGCACACTGGGAGATCCTCGATTTACTGAGGTCTTTCTATCTCGAGTTTGGAGAGTCTCCGGCAAATCGTGCACTCGTAAACTGGGTAAAACGCCATACAGGCACTGACAAAGGCAATTCGATTTACCTGATGCGCTTGTTTCCCGGCAGCCCTGCTCGCATTGGCAGTCGCATTGCCGGCCTTCCCAAGCCTAAAAACTGCCTGTAGGCTCATCAATTATGCCCCTTAGCGCAATTCAACCCGATAACTACGAACGACTTTTAGCCTTGAAAATTGCTCCCCTGATCGCAGCGTTTACGGCGCTGGGGGCACCAACACCCCAGATTATTCAGTCACCTCCGCTCGCGTTTCGGCTTCGGGCGGAGTTTCGAATGTGGCACGATGGGGATGACTTGTTCTACGCCATGTTTAAACAAGGAGCACCCAAAGACCCCGTGGCAATAAAGGCTTTCCCTATTGCCTCTCAGCCTATACAGCAACTTATGCCCCAGCTTTTGCAGGGCCTACGTAACAACACTCAGCTGCGTCAACGACTCTTTCAAATCGAATTTCTCAGTACTTTGACCGGCGATATGCTGGTAACCCTGATCTATCACAGGGCCCTAAATGATGACTGGGAAAGCGAAGCCAAGTTACTGGCCCAGCGCTTAGGCATAAAGCTGATAGGACGCAGCCGCAAGCAAAAAAAGGTTCTCGACGATGATAGCGTCCAGGAAATTCTTTGCGTAAACAACACTCAGTACCATTTCAAACAGCCGGACCAGGCCTTTTCACAACCCAATGGCCACGTCAACCAACGCATGATTGAATGGGCTGATCGCGCCTGTGAAGATTTATCTGCCGACCTACTCGAACTCTACTGCGGCATTGGTAATTTTAGCTTGCCACTTGCACACCGCTTTAAACGGGTCCTTGCAACAGAAGTTTCTAAATCAGCCATTGCAGCCGCCATTGAAAATCGCGATCGCAATGGCATCAAAAACGTCGAATTTGCTAGGCTTTCTGCGCAAGAAATGACAGAGGCGATGTCTGGAGTCAGGCCCTTTCGTCGGTTGACCCACCTCCCCGTTCCCTTGACCGACTATCAGCTCGACACCTTGCTGGTGGACCCCCCCAGGGCCGGTCTGGACGAGGCAACGCTCGCCCTTGCAGGTGGGTTCAGAAACATTTTATACATCTCCTGTAATCCTCAAACATTGCTGGAAAATCTAGAGACACTGCAGTTAACCCATCGTATAACTCAGCTCGCATTCTTCGATCAATTCCCTTACACCCATCATCTTGAAAGCGGCGTTTTACTCACTAGGAGAACACCATGACTGTACTGAGCGACACTGAGATCAACGCATGGCTGGCGGCCCAATCCGCCTGGAGACTGCAAGATGGCAAACTGGCACTGAGCCTCCAATTTCAGGACTTCAGCATGGCTTGGGGGTTTATGTCCCGCGTGGCCCTGCTGGCAGAACAACAGCAACACCATCCGGAGTGGCTTAACGTCTATAACCGCGTCGAAATTGCGCTGGTCACACATGATGCCGGCGGGCTCACCGAGAAAGACTTCACTCTGGCGACCGCCATTAATGGTCTGCTGGGAGACTCAGGAACTTAATTACCGCGTCAGATACACCATCCTCATCGAGCATCGGCGCATGTCCCACCTCAGGCACCTCTAGAAACTCCATCGCTCCATGGCGCCGTTGCATCTCAGCAACACAGGCGGGGTCTAACAGATCACTCAGAGCCCCTCTTATGAGCAATAAAGGCGTATCGCGCAACGTTTCAAACACTGCCCAGAGATCGTCAGGCGATACATCGGAGGTGTCGGCAGACAAAGGCACCGTAATGTTTGGATCGTAATCTAGCGCCACCTGATTGAATTGCTGAGAACAGGCTCTTGCGGCGAACCGAAGCCAATCAGCAGCAGCATAACCCGGGAATGCCACCCCATTGACCAAAGCGAGGTGCTCGGCTGCGGCTGGCCAGTCGGGAAAAACCATTTTAGAGCCGACCGAATTCTTAATGCGATCAAGCCCTCTGTCTGAAATGACCGGGCCAATATCATTTATAACCACCCGAGCCAGCCGGCCTGGCGCCACCGCACTAATGCCCATAGCCATGAGCCCTCCCATCGAGGTCCCTAGAATGGAGAAAGTATTTATCGCAAGTTCTTCAAGTAAGCGCAGGGTATCTAAAATATACGTTTGTGCCGTATAGCGCTGGATCTGGGGGTCAGAGTCGGAACGACCCCGGCCTCTTTGATCGGGCACAATCACACGATGGGAGCCCTGAAGTAGCGGGGCCAGATCCTCAAAGTCACGGCTGTTTCGAGATAGCCCATGCAAACACAAAACAATCGGCGAATCAGGCGCCGGACCCGGATAATCGCGAGCATACAGCGTTAATCCGTCGTCTGTTCTGAAATAAATGTCTCGAAAATATGATTCAACCATGCCTGCACCCTGCTTCAGATCGTTAGGAATTAACCGGGATATTTGGCTTTAAGCGCTTCGTAAACATCTGTGGGGAAATCATTAGATTCGCTATCAAGAACCTCCATTAATTCAGATAAATGTTCGTTATCCTCGCGACCGTTCCACTCTTTTTGATAGCTACCCTCTTTATACCCATGATCCTGCCGGAAAAAATTGAGCACATTTTTTCCAACATAATGGCGATATAAGTCATCGAACGACAAGTCGCAGGCATGCATTAATGCTGCAAACTGAGCTACCGAAAAACTCTGAGATTGTAAGCTATCCATGGCAAGCGCCTCGGTGGCTTCTCTCACCCCTAGGATCTGATCGTTTGCTGTTTGTAATTCGGAGGCGATATGTTCAGCAAGTTCTGGGATATTAGTCGTCGGAAGAAAAAGCGCGCTGAGACCGAAGTGCCAAATATCGATCACCTCTAGGCGCACTTGGCTCATGTCGGCGTCTTGCTTTTTCCACCATTTATAGCCGTAGTGGTCCATCAATTCACCGCACTCAATCCATATTGCCCGATACCATTCAAAATTTTGATTAATCCAGTCTTGGTGTACTCGTGCGTTCATTCGGTGCTGCATAGACAGCATGGTTTCGAGCGCCTGGCGCATAGTTTTTATCCCTAAAATGTTGTCGCTTACCGTTACTGGATTGTCACAACTTGGCGTCTTCAATGATACCTACTTTTCAACCCCAGCAAGCTCGAAAATTAAAGTTGTATTGATTCAGGAAACCAAAGACGGCGCGGCCAAGGCAAACTCAGCTTGGTAGTCCATCCTTTCGACCTTGACCATAGGCTAGGCACTGCTAGCGCCCACTCTTTTAGTAGATAGGAAGTGGCATCCCGGGATTTCGCCCCCCCCGAAAGGCCTCTTGAGTTGGGCCTGATGGCGCGGCGTAAAAACAGTCGAAGAATAGTCAGACGGCGTGGTAGGGTGTGCGCCGCGGCCCGAGTCAGAAACCTGTCAACGTCCTGTTTCCAACCGGAAAAGCCCTCGCGCTTGATTCCATCAATAACACCAGTTCCAAGGACCATCATTAACAAGAGCACACATTCCCATGGCAAATTCCTCCTCTCAAAATGACATCCTCGCCGTACTCAATAGCCACTCACCTGACTTCGTAAAGCTGCTAGGCGGAGAAATTATTGCCGCCGACGTTGAGGCGCGCTCTTGTACTTTTTCCTTTTGTGTGCCGCTAAACTTTTGCCACAGCGGCAATATCGTACAAGGCGGTTTTGTCACGGCCATGCTCGATGCCGCAATGTCCCACGCTGTCTTCAGCTGTGACCCAACGATTGAGCGGCTTTCCAGCCTGGAAATTACTACTCGCTATGAAAGTGTTACTCGCGGTGAGAGCGCCCTGACCGTCACAGGCTGGGCTCGACGTATGACACGGACAATCGTATTTTTAGAAGCCGACATCAAAAGTGAATCGGGCGAAGTGCTTGCTGTCGCACATTCCGTTGCGAAAATTAGCCGAAAAGCTTAAGCGCACACTCTTCAAACGGATTTCCATATCCCAACAGAGGCACATGATACCTCCAGATAAATGTCTAATGGCCGCCGCCAGTTAAAAACTGACAAGGATACAAAAGTTATTTCTCTGCCGGCAAAGTTTGACGAGCTGGGGTACAAGCCCATAAAAAAATGGGTGCGCAAGCGCGCTAGATCAACAAGTTTTGAATTTCCTTTCGAAAATTTCTGCTGACCTTTAAAACACCGCCACCCACGATGAATAGCTGCGCTTCGCCTTTCGGCAACCCCTCTACCACCTCTACTTTTGACAAGTTCACGATAGTCGACCTGTGGATTCGCACAAAATTGTCGGGCAAACGCGCAACCAACTCTTTCATTGTTGAACGAAGAATGTGGGTGTGTCCGCTAGCATGGACGCACATGTAGTCCCCCGCAGCATCGATCCACTCTATTTCATCCATTTGCAGCAACGTCGTTTGCTGTCCATCTTTTATAGCCAGCTTACCCACGTCCATAGACGTAATTGCAGTAGTGGCATCCACTACGCGACCACTTTGACCACCCATAGCAGAAATTACTGCTCCTTTTTGTCGAGCGGCTTGATCTGCGACATCAGGGCTACCTTCTACGGGATCAACAGAAAGCGCCAGAAGCCGTGCCGCACAGCGGGAAAGCGTCTCGTGAACCCGCTCCGCAGAGAAAGGTTTCAATATGTAATCAACCGCGTGCAAGTCAAATGCTTCTACCGCAAATTCGCTGTGCGCGGTAGCAAAAACAACGAGAGGCATCGTGTCTGACTGAAGCGCCTGAACCACATCAAAACCACCCAAGCCCGGCATTTGTATATCGAGAAAAACAACGTCAACCGGGTCTAACCTCAAACCCGCAATCGCCTCTCGGCCATTTTTGTAGCTGGCTGCCACTTCTATATCAGAGCTACTATCGAGAATTTGCTTGAGAAATTCTCGGGCTAGGGGTTCGTCGTCAACAACCGCTACTCTCACATTGACTCCTCTCTTATCGATTCAGTTGCCGGGATTGCGACGGTAAAACACAAGCCCCCCAAAGGGGAGTCCGTTACCAGCAACTCAAAATCATTTGCAAAAAGATTTTTTAATCGTTCTCTAGTATTTCGGAGACCTATGCCTGCTCCTGATTCGGACAGCTCAAGGATATCATTAGAGGCCCCCAAGCGTTCTGAACCACTATCCTCAACCGACAGCACAAGTCTAGAATCTTTGAACTGGGCGGAAACCCGGATAGTCCCTCCCGATTCTGAGGGCGCTATGGCGTACTTAATTGCGTTTTCAGCTAGGGGCTGCAGTAGCATATTAGGGACAAGCAGTGACTCTAGATTAGCGGGCACATCGAGCTCCAAGGTCATTCGGTCTGAGAATCGAACCTGCTCGATCATTAGATACTGGCTGAGCGCCCAAAACTCTTTATCTAGGGGAATCAGCATATCGTCGCCGGCATCTAAGGAATAGCGTAAAAAGTCTCCCAGTCGACTCAGCATCGTTTTTGCGTCTTCCATTCTCTCAGCGCTGACAAGAGATGCCACCGAGTTGAGCGTATTAAACAGGAAATGTGGGTTCAGTTGATAACGCAACAATTGAAGCTGGGCATCCTTAACCTCGGCCTTTGCCCTTACCAGCTGGAGCGCCCTCTGACGCTGCTGAGACTCGAGCACCAACATTGCCTCACGTTGCTTTTGCAGTAGCTGATAGTACTTGATGCCGTGATAGAGCGCTGACCAAGTAAAAAACACAAATATTGAGGGGAAAACCCAGCCACCATAGTCGGCCCAAAGATTCTGCTCCTGAGTCATCAGCATAAAAAGCAGCAATCGCAGTACCGCCCAAAGCATTGAAAACAGAATAGTCGCGATGAGGGCCAACGTGAAACGCTGTGCTACCGGCCAAGACCACACAAATTTAAAACACCATCTAAGGGGCAAAGTTAATAAAAGCCCCACTAACGATTGGGAAATATTGTGGGCGAAATAACTCAGTTCAAACTGACTATAAGGAAGACTTAAGCTGAAGTAAGTGAGCAGAGATATACCTACCCAGCCGGTCGAATTTAAAATCCAAAATAAACGATTGGAAGTAAGGGTTTGTGGCAACGGTGGAGGCCGCTGTCTTTTCTCTGAAGGCTCCATCCGTTCGCCGTCACTCACGCTTATTACCCTCCCCTCTCGTCAAATACCTTCGTAGCACTACACCATCGCTGGCGCAGGCTAAGCGGCAAACCGTAATAATCCAATACTCGTTCACTATGCACGCCCCGACGATAAAAACCCCCGCACATCGGCCAACGGCAATCAATCGTCAATGGCCCTGATGACTCTTTCAATGACCTCTGTTGCCGTCAAGAAAGGGCGGTCTGGCAAAATATTCCAACCAGTAACCACGATGACCATATCAAAGTCTGGCAAGAAAATTGGACGTTGCCCACCAAAACCTTTGCCCAAATAGGCCCTAAATTCGTCGCCTTGGTATTGGTATGCCTGTGACCACCATTTATATCCATAACCGGTGCTTACGTCGTCGTTCAGAATAAAAGCGGGCCGTAATGAGTCACTAACCCACACTTCGGGAACAACTTGGACGTCCTGCCACAGGCCCCTGTTTAAAAAAAGCGAGGTGATTTTTGCAATATCTCTCGTCGAAAGAAACAGGCCCTCCTGGGTGTCTGCTAATCCATAGGGCGTTCGTTTCCACTCATAGCGCGCTATACCCAGAGGTTGGAACAAGTGCTCAACGGCATAAGCCTCGATGTCGATTCCTGTTGCTTGCAAAAATATCTGACCTAATACAAGGCTCGCACCACTGTTGTAGTTAAATTCCGTGCCTGGCTGATACGCCATCGGTTGATTCAGCGTGTATTCCACCCAGTCGGGAGATCGAGCCATAATTGTAAACGTGTTGTTAGGATCGGAATAAGGCACGCCCTCGTCCCAGCTAAGTCCATCGGACATGGTAAGCAAATCGCGCAAGGTCATTGCGCGCTTAGCTTCGTCTACATTCAAGAGTTGGTTGACGTCAAAAAAAGACAGCACGGGGGTATCAATGTCAGGAAAATCTCCGCGTTCTATGGCAATGCCAATGAGTGCAGAGACAATCGATTTAGTCACCGACTGCATGGAATGAAGATCACTTCCTTTGTAATAAGGATGCCAGAATGCATTGAAATAGTTATAAGGACCACTCCAATTTTGAACGACTAAGGGGCCAGGCGCACGAGCTTCCACGCCGTAAATTTTGGCATAGTCGTGTTCGTAGTAATGCTCAAAAGCGATACGCCCATGGCGAACGACTAAGAATGAATCAATCCAGCCATACAGTCCTGTCGCAATGTCAGCATGGATTTTCAGTAACTGCTTTTCGGATAGGCCTAGAGAGGCTGGTTCGACGACTTGCCATTTCGACAATGAATCGGTTGCTAAATTAGCAGTCTTAGTGGGTCGAGACAGTGGAGAGTGTTCTGTGCAGCTGAGCATACTAACCAGGCATAAAAATGTGACGAAGAGCCTCATACCGATTTCACCTTTTCGAGAAGTTTCTCAATAAAACTGAGTCGTGTTGCCGGGGGTCAGGTTTGCTTACTTCACGAAACCCCATCACGTTGCCAAGCGCCCATACGCACACCACCAAGAGGGCTCTTTGCCTTACTTAAAAGGCCTCCCCCTGCTCCCGCCCCGTAGCGGGGCAAACGGGATTATGAATCGTACCAAACTGGCAAGCGTCCAATTGCATTAATGAGACCAGAGGGACGAACTCGCCAATCCCAGCAAAATAAGGCGCCCTTCCAACAAAGGGCTCAATGTCGTGATGAACAGCACTAATGCGTTTGCTACGTTAGCCGAGCACAAAGCTGTAGTGCGTTAAAACAGCAGCTAAAGCAGGTACAGTAATTGTGACTGGAGGGCACTTTTACGGAAAATAAGGTGCATAAACTGCCTTCAGCCGCAGGATTTCAGCCATATATCATTTCAAGATGTATGCTTGAACAACAAGGTCTCGCGTTAGCGGATCGAACTTAATCACGTCCAGATTCATGGTGCCGTTATCGATATTGACCACGTTACGGATCACAACTACGCCATCCTGAAGCTCCCAAAAACCTTGAAACCTCCCCGAAGCAGCCCCCTCTTTTGTGAAACCGCGTCCCTGCCCGTCGACTGTGCCGCCAGTCCGCGCAGTGTTATAAGTTAGATCATAGGTTACGTAAACTTGGCCGTAACCCTCCATGCCACCCTCGGCGCTTATGGACGTCATTTCTTGTCCAAGTACAACAGAGGTTACAGTCATCGGTGCGTCAGGCTGCCTCTTTTCTAGACCTAACTCGCCGTGTCCATCGGCCATTGCCAATGAAGAAACACAGAATAAACCTGCAAAAATCAGATATTTCATAAGCCGTTCCTATCGCCATCACAGTTTTGAATTTATTGTTCTTAGTGGCTCATATAACTCGTGAGCCGGACTTAACCCTACCCCATAATTTGCCAACCCGATACTGCGGTCTCAAGCCAGTGAAAGTCGGAGCAAATTCTTGGTGACTGTAACAATGAAACTCGCGGATGCGTTATTGTGAACACTGGCTTTGGGCGACGGTTAAACGCGGGCCCGATGACAAGGTGGAGGATAGAGGTGAACAGCGCTGCGCATAATGTTTCAAGAGTAGCCGCCAAAAACTAAGGGCTCGCGTAGTTAGAACAGCCGCACTTATTAATTTCGACGCTTGCAGTAATAAGCCGGACTCTTTTGGACATGAGTATCGCTAAAAATTGTGACCACATGCCCTGTACCATCTGGACGAATTTTGAACGCTTGTTTGGGGCCGTAA
>JAQXAF010000121.1 GCA_029253085.1 Luminiphilus sp.
TGTAACCGGTTATGGCTCCAGTACCCATTGTATTGCTCCTCTGTTTTTACTTGTTATCCGGGAAAATCTGCGAGGCGCAGATCCCGTGGTTGCTGTGACTGCTCACCTGGCTGGCGCACTAGTGGTCCCAGTGCTATTAACGCAGCAAACAGAACGAAAACTTCTATGTGATACACGACGGCATAGGCCGTAGTGGGCATATTAAGTGCCGTACCCATGAGGCCTAGACTGACCCAGCCTTCGACTACATCGCGGATGGCGCCACCGGCAAAAATTGCAACCCCTGTGGCTGTCACCTGCACTGCGCCCCATACACCTAAAGTCAGGCCTGTGAGCTGATCGGTTCGATCCAAAGTCATAATGGCGGTCAGTGTGCCCACGGCAAACAGGCCATTACCGACGCCAATTGCAAAAGTTCCGATCCTAAATAAGGTTTCTGAGACAAGGGGCGCTGCAAACACCACGGCAGAAAACGCGAAGACTCCGATCATCGCGCCAACCGCTGAAATACGAATAGGATCAGCGCCACGCGCCAATAAGCGAGCGGCGACAAAAAACGCTAACAACATGCCAATGCCTAAAATGGCTGTTAACTGTGTTGTTTCACTAACCGACATATCGAGAATTTGTGCACCATAGGGCTCCAACAAAATATCTTGCATGGTGAAACCAACGGTTCCCAAGGCAACAGCCACCAAAAGCCGTCGTGCTTTGGGTTGTTCATCGAATTGGCGCCAGACTTCTCTAAACCGGGGGCGCACTCGATCATGACGCGTCAGATGAGGCTGCCTAGCTTCTTGCTTCCATAAGGCGACAAAGTTGAGAAGCACCGTGACTATCGCCACACCCTGTAGCACCTGAATCAGACGAAGATAGGTGAAATCAGTCAGTAGGTGGGCAAACCCAAGACTCGCAACAACCGTTCCAACCAGCAACATGACATAGAGTAAAGCGACGACGCGAGGCCTTGATTCCTCGCTGGCGAGATCGGTAGCTAGCGCTAGGCCCGCGGTTTGCGTTGTATGCATGCCCGTGCCCACGAGAATAAACGCGAGCATGGCGGCGGCAGGGCCCAACAACTCTGGGCCGTTATGCGGCTCGGTCATCACGATCAGCGCAAAAGGCATGATGGCAAAACCACCAAACTGTAACAGTGTGCCCATCCAAAGATAGGGAACTCGACGCCATCCCAAATAGGACCGATGAAAATCAGAGCGAAATCCAACCAGAGCGCGGGCCGGCGCGAGCAGTAAAGGAATAGCAACCATCAGTGCAACCATCCAGGCCGGCTGCCCTAACTCCACCACCATTATACGGTTGAGTGTTCCGGTCAGCATGACGGCCGCCATTCCGACAGAAACCTGAAACAAGGCCAACCGCAGCAGGCGGCTTAACGCCAAATTTTCGCTAACTGCATCAGCAAAAGGCAGCCAACGAGTGCCTAAACTCTGAATGAACTCACCGAAATTTTGACGTGAAATAATCATTTGCGGGTCAATTCCATGGCATGAGAAATGTAAAACCCTCTAGACACCCGAAAATCTCGGGCCATTTGCCATTCCCTAAACTCTGGCTGAGAGGTGACAGCCTTTTGAAGCCGTGACACGGCCATCGGCGCTATCGCAGGTGATCTATTACCTCGAGGGAACCACTGCCCAATACTATGCATCGCAGCTAGCAGCGGGGTTTTCGGTGCAAAAGTAAACACAATACTCGTTGTGACTGTCTCCGCCATCGCCGCTAAAGCTCGGAGGCCATCTTCCGACTCGTAATGGATCAAGGAATCCATCGCCACAATATGATCAAAGGTACCGAGATCAAGGTGCCCCATATCTCCGACTCGAAAATCTATTGAGCCGCGCATGGCGGTGCTACCCACGCGCTCCTGAGCAAGGGCAATCAGCGTTGGCGACAGATCCACAGCAACAACCTCTGCACCCCTGCG
Source organism: Luminiphilus sp. (assembly GCA_029253085.1). GTDB lineage: Bacteria > Pseudomonadota > Gammaproteobacteria > Pseudomonadales > Halieaceae > Luminiphilus. The sequence continues at coordinate 1,946 of JAQXAF010000121.1, forward strand.
ACTTGCCTCTACCGAGAATGCGCCCGTGCCGCACCCCGCATCGAGGACACGTTTTCCTGAGAGGTCCTCTGGCAGCCAGTCCAGAAGCTGCCCGCGCATAGTATCCCGCCCCTCGCGAACCGTCTGACGAATGCGTCCAACGGGAGCTTCCGAAGTTAGCTTCGCCCAGGTGTCAGCGGCAGTACGATCAAAGTAATGCTCGATTTCCTGCCGGCGCTGTTCATAACTCACCACGTCTATCCCACCATCCCTAATCAATCAAAGCCAAGAAAATCGAACAACTCGCGATCTTTCATAGGTGTTACTGGAAGTGCCTCTGTACCATTCCACAAGCGCTCAGCCAAGCTCATATACTCACGTTGCACCAGGTCAAGCCCTTCCGCATCTCCCATCTCAAAGATGGTCGATTTCTTTAAACGGCTGCGTCTGATGACATCAAGGTCTGGGAAGTGTGCCAGTCGCTTCATGCCAGTCGCTTCATTGAAGCGATCAATCTCATCGGTGCCTGAGCTTCGATTTGCAATAACACCACCGAGCCTCACCGCATAGTTTTTAGCTTTTGCATTGATCGCTGTGGCAATACGGTTCATGGCAAAAATAGAGTCAAAGTCGTTTGCGGTCACCACAACAGCCCGTTCTGCATGCTGCAAGGGCGATGCAAACCCACCACAAACCACGTCACCCAACACATCAAAAATGACAACATCTGCATCGTCCAAAAGGTGGTGCTGTTTTAATAGCTTGACGGTTTGCCCAACGACATAGCCACCACAGCCAGTACCCGCCGGCGGTCCTCCCGCTTCAACACATTGCACGCCGTTATAGCCTTCAAAGACATAATCCTCCGGGCGTAATTCTTCCGAATGAAATTCCACCGACTCTAAAACATCAATAACAGTAGGCATAAGCGCCTTGGTCAGCGTGAAGGTCGAGTCATGCTTGGGATCGCAGCCGATCTGAATCACCCGTTTACCCAGTTTCGAAAAGGCAGCACTTAAGTTAGACGACGTCGTGCTCTTACCAATGCCCCCTTTACCATAGATGGCGAACACTTTTGCCTTGTCTATTTGGATCTGGGGATCTAAATGGACTTGAACGCTGCCGTCACTATCAGGTGACTTGCCAGCAACATCGATAGCTTTTATTGGGATATGGTTATTACGTACATTCATGCGACCGCCTCAGGTGATATTCCTTCCATCCAATCTTCCAAATCCTCACCCGCTTCGCGCAATGCGCT
>JAQXAF010000124.1 GCA_029253085.1 Luminiphilus sp.
TTGCGGGGGCTGGCATTGGCGGCGATTAGAGAGACCTACGAAGAAACAGGGCTTATTATTGGACGGAAGACCGGGCAAAAATTAACTACCAATAACGCCGTTTGGCAGCGCTATTTTGACCATGGCGTTGAGCCTCCATTGGATAAGATTGATTTTATTGCGCGCGCTGTTACCCCTACGTATCGCAATCGTCGCTTCGACACGCGGTTCTTTATGGTCTTTGACGAATTCATACAAACAGATCCTGACGATATGGTTAAAGCGTCTGGTGAGCTACTCGACCTCCATTGGTTAACCCTGTCTGAGACGCAAAAGCTTGATTTGCCGACGATTACACGTTGGATTATCGATATGGTCGATCAGCGTTTGAAATTAAATCGTGACGCACAGTTGCAAGCTCCAGCGACCTACGTTCGATTTATCAATGGCAAGCCACGCATCACAACACTTTAGTGCGGGTTTAAACGCTATTTTCAGTGGTCATGGGGTACGCTTGCCTGGGCGTTGATACCGCTGCCTGAGCGTTGATACTGGTAAAGCCGCCAATGTTGCCGTGGATTAAGACCGGCAGAGGCCATGTTCTCGTAATGGTCATGGCGTCAGCGATGGTATTTCTTCCGAGAAGCTTTTAGCATTGGCGCCGCAACCAAAAAAATGAAAATTAAGGCCGATCGGCTTAATGTGCCGCGAATTTCCCTCAACACTACGGCCAACCACCTCTCTTAAATCGTTTTGGAGTAATCCTTTGACCTCAACCGATATTTTATTTCAGCCCTTTGAAACACCGAATCTCACCTTGAAGAATCGTGTGGTGATGGCACCCATGACGCGCAATATGTGTCCCGACAATGTGCCGGGAGAGCATGTTGTCGACTATTACCGTAAGCGGGCAGAAGGCGGGGTCGGTCTTATCATTACCGAAGGCACCCACCCTCAGGTTAATGCCGCTGAGGGCTACCTGAATGTCCCATTTTTTCATGGTGCAGCACTCGACGGCTGGGCTCAGGTTGTCGAGGCAGTGCACCAAGCGGGAGGAAAAATTGCACCCCAGCTTTGGCATTGCGGGGGCATGCGCGGGTCGGGGGATCTAAAAATTGGTGATGGGGAGTCCTTGGGGCACACACCCTCAGGAATGAACGTGCCCGGCAAGAAAAATCGGCACGCCATGACAGACTCAGAAGTTCAGGATGCTATCGATGCCTTTGCACAAGGTGTGACGGCTGCCAAGGCATGTGGTTTCGACGCAGTAGAGTTACACGGAGCACACGGATACTTGCTGGATCAATTTTTCTGGGAAGGTACGAATATCAGAGAGGACCAGTGGGGCGGCAATATGGCCCATCGTGGTCAGTTTGTGGCGGAGATCGTGCGCGCGAGTCGAAAAGCGGCCGGCGCTGATTTCCCCATTATTCTTCGTTATTCACAGTGGAAGCAGCAGGACTTTACCGCCAGGTTGGCAGAAAGCCCTGATGAGCTAGAAGCGTTTCTTACACCATTGGTCGATGCTGGAGTCGACCTTTTTCATTGTTCACAACGACGGTTCTGGGAGTCAGAGTTTGAGGGTAGCGACCTCAATCTTGCGGGTTGGACAAAAAAGCTCACCGGAGTACCTACGATAACAGTGGGAAGTATCAGTCTGGATAAAGATTTCATTCCCGAACCCGGTGAAGGGTTTTTCAGCGGTGGCGATATCGCCAGTATTGATAAACTCTTGGAATCCCTCGAACGGGGTGAATTTGACCTGGCAGCGGTGGGCAGAGCACTGATTGCTAACCCAGATTGGGCAAATAAAGTTCAGAAGGGTGGGGTTAGCACCCTAGCTCCTTACGAGAAAGAAATGCTCATGAAGTTGGTCTAGGTGCTAATCAGGTCATCGCTGCGGCAACCGCTGCATCGCCTTAAGGCACAAAGATCAGCAGGTCGTTAGCCGGCGCGACGAATGCGAACAGCGCCTAGGGGCAAGAACATAGTGGTGACTTAGCGACCGGCTTTTGCGTCGCGACGGCCGCGTTTTGTCAGTGGCACGCCTTTTTCGTCGACGGTGCTTTTGGGCTTCTCGCCCTTGGCTGTTTTGGAGGCGCGGCTTTGGATGATCAAGCTCAAGGTTTCCTGATCGCGTAATTTCGTCGCATTCTTCTCGAGGGTATCCAATTCCTCAAAGCTGTATACGTCTCTCTTCAGCTTTTCTAGTCTGTTCATAGTGTGCTCGTTTAGAGGGTGGCTGCTGTCGTGTCACAACAGACGAGCCTAGAATCAATCTGCCATTAACCCGAGGTCAAGTGCTATCGTAACATGGCATTAGCCCAACCTTTTGGGCGGGGGAGGTTTCACGCAGTCGTAACCCACGGGGAGTATGACCCGGCTCGGTCTATGGGTTCAAATACAGTTAATCGACGCCAAGGTAAACTGATGAAGCAAGTGGCGCGGTCTGCATTGCCGTGAGCTGCAGTGTTAGCGCCCGAAAATATGAGAGGTTTTGAATAACATGATGGACCGGGAAAAAATTAATGCTCTGGGTGATGAGCTTTACGACGCCTTGAGGAGTGGGCTGGCGCTTTCCCCACTGACGGATCGTGAGCCCGATATTAAAATTGACGATGCCTACCATATTAGTCTGCGCGTGCTGGATCGCAGGGTGGATGAGGATGGCGAGAAAATCGTCGGTAAGAAAATTGGTGTGACCAGTAAGCCGGTACAAGAAATGCTGGGTGTATTTCAGCCAGACTTTGGTTTTCTGATGGATACCATGGAGTATCGCAACGGGTCAGAAATCCCTATTGCAGGACATCTAATCGCCCCTATGGCTGAGGGAGAGATTGCTTTTCGCTTACGCAAGGATCTCATAGGTCCGGGTGTCACCGAGGCTGATGTATTGGACGCTACGGATACGATTATTCCTTGTTTTGAAATTGTGGACTCTCGTATTGCCGATTGGAAAATAAAAATTCAAGACACTGTGGCAGACAACGCCTCTTGTGGTGTTTACGTTCTCAGTGAAAGTGAAGTCGATCCTAGAGAAGTCGACTTGCCTAATCTGCATATGAAAATTTATAAAAACGGTGAATTTCAATCAGAAGGTTATGGCAGTGCAGTCCAGGGCAACCCATTGACTGCAGTGGCCTGGTTGGCCAATACACTGGGCGAGTTTGGAATACCGTTTAAAGCCGGAGAAGTGATTTTATCTGGTTCTTTAGCGCCCCTGATTCCAGTGGTAGCCGGTGATCAAATGTCACTTGAAGTTGAAGGCCTCGGCGGTTGCAGCTGCCGATTTGTTTGACACTATGGCTTTAACAAATTCGGCGTGGCAGGCCAGGTCGTCTTTTACCGATGATAAGGATTGAGGCATGAGTAACAAGATCAAAGCAGCCATTATCGGTCCCGGTAATATTGGCACTGACCTCTTGATGAAGGCCCAGCGCAGCGACGTGATTGAGCCGGTTTGGATGGTGGGGGTGGATGCTGAATCCCCTGGCTTGGCACGAGCCGTGGAGTTGGGTTTGAAGACAACGGCCGAGGGCGTTGAGGGCATGCTGCCCACGATGAAGGCCGATGGTGTGCAAATTTGCTTCGATGCCACGTCCGCCTATGTACATGCGGAGAATAGTCGTAAGGTCAATGAGCAGGGTGCGGTTATGATCGACCTGACCCCAGCGGCTATCGGGCCGTTTTGCGTTCCCCCCGTAAATTTAGCCGATGCGGTCGCCAAGAAAGCCATGAATGTCAATATGGTGACCTGCGGTGGCCAGGCAACGATTCCCTTGGTGGCGGCGGTAAGCCGCGTCCAAGAAGTGGTTTATGGAGAGATTGTTGCGACGGTGAGTTCCAAGTCTGCGGGGCCGGGAACGCGGAAGAATATTGACGAATTCACCCGCACCACGGCCAAGGGCATTGAGGTATGTGGCGGTGCCCACTCAGGTAAGGCAATCATTGTCATCAACCCGGCTGAGCCGCCCCTGATCATGCGTGACACGGTGCATTGCCTGACACAGGAAACCCCCAATCAAGAGGCCATCACCGAATCTGTGCACACTATGATTAAAGAGGTACAGAAATATGTGCCGGGGTACACCCTCAAGAATGGACCGGTATTCGATGGTAAGCGTGTGTCCATTTATATGGAGGTTGAGGGCCTCGGTGACTTCCTGCCCAAGTATGCGGGAAACCTCGACATCATGACCGCGGCGGGATTGCGCACGGCTGAAATGTACGCTGAGGAAATATTGGCGGGCAGATTCGTGCCAGCTGTCGCATAGGGTACGAATCAATCAATCCAAGCAAATCATCAGATAAAAGATAGCCGGCCAGATCTGATCTAGCACTAAGACACAAGAGAGCAGCTAATGGACTTAAAAGGAAAGAAAATCACTGTCCACGACATGTGCCTGCGCGATGGCATGCACCCCAAGCGCCATCAAATCACCGTCGATGAAATGGTTACG
>JAQXAF010000131.1 GCA_029253085.1 Luminiphilus sp.
CCGGCAAAATCCCAACCAGGCACTACCGGAAAAGTGCGAGAAATATATTCCTGCAATTCACCGCTGCGCAATCTGCGATCAATAGGATTCACGCCTGCCGCTGCAACACGAACAAGAACCTGCTCTGGGCCGGGCTCAGGTATGGCAAGCTCACCAACTTCAAGCACCTCTGCGGAACCATGTTGACGGTAAAAAACGGCTTTCATATCTGCGAACTCCCAAAGTTTTATTAAGCGCCTAAAACAAGCAGGGCCTCCAACAGAGCGCCATCACCCACCGACCTCGCCGCACACGCAGCTTCTATTGCGAGGTTAAAAATATTCATAACAGGCGTAAGTTAAACTGACAATCAAAATCTTCGCACTCCTAGGCTTTTACAGCCGAGCCGGCAGCGCCAGTAACCCCCTCATAATTGCCGTTAATGGCTTCAACAGAGAAGTCACAAACACACCGCGAATTTTCAATCATAGGATGCCCTGATAACTTGAGACCCAAACACTGGGAGAGTCACGCTTAAAGCCGGATAATTCTATTTAGCGGCGAGGAAACATAGGGCGTTACGCTTTGCGCCGAATGATTTAACTGGGGTCTCAACCCAGATTACTTCGGGTTACAATTACGTCACTGACAACGGTTGAAGACACCGCGCCCTGTCTCTTCTCTCATTAGGAAATCCTTGAATTATGCCGGAAGCACGCGCCCTAGAAAGTCCTGCCATTACGCTGGATGAGCAAAGCATTATCGATTTTGCGCAACTTTTTGATCCCCAGCCCTATCACCTGGACCGTGCGGCCGCCGACGCCTCAATTTTCGGCGGGCTTTGTGCCAGCGGCTGGCAAGTCGGTGCACTGGCATCACGCCTCACCGGTGAAGCACTCGTGGATGCCGGAATTTCCTACATCACCACCACCCGAGTCAATCATATGCGCTGGCTGCGGCCTACGTTCGTCGATGATCAATTAGTCGCACAGGTCTCATTTGGTGGCTCCGTACAAGGCAGCCCCGTGCCTGACTGCGACTCACTCGATGTTTCCGTGGTTCTGAAAGATGCACAAGATCAAGCGGTCGCTGAGATGACGTGCCGAGTCGCTGTCGCCAAGGGTGAAACGGCATGAGTGCGCTGTACTTACGCAATCGCGGCTTTGAGGATATTCCCGTGGGTGAGTTTCATGTATTCGGCAGCCACACCTTTAGCGAACTGGAAATGGTTGAATTCGCAACACGCTACGCGCCGACACCCGAATTCATGGATCCCGAGGCGGCTCGCCAACTACGCTGGGGAGGGCTCGTTGCTACGCCCTGGCATCTCTGCGCCATGTGGATGCGAAAAATGGTCGATTACATGGAGGTTTATGCGCAAGGTGTTAATGACGGCCGCAGGAATGGAGCTGGCGTTGCCATTCTTGAACTCGATTGGCTGGAACCCGTAAGGCCCGGCCATACCCTGACCTACACCTACGAAATAGTCAGCAAGTCGGACAAGGTGGTTCGCGATCGCTGGGGCATTATTCGCAGCCGTAACGAAGCATTCAACCAATACGGCAACAAGGTGATGAGCTTCGAAATTGATATTTTAGCGGAGCGAAACCACTAACTGTTCGAGGCGAGCAATGACTACTTAGCGATCCAAAGTAGGTAAGCGACAATAATTGACGCAATAAAAAGCGTCTCGCCCACAATTAACAAGACAGGCTTCATCCCAATCGTCATGACCTCCTGCATGGAGGTCCGTATTCCCAACGCGGCAATTGCTACCAAAAGAAGCACAGGGGCCATATTTGCGACGGGCTGCACCAAGCCTGAGGGAGCCAATCCCGAGCTATTCACTGCGAATAAAACAATGAAGCCGATGAGAAATAAAGGAATGGCAGGCGCCTTTTCCTGGTCCTCGGCGGCGCTGACTCTGTTGCGAAAAACCATGCCTATCATCAACACGACAGGCACTAACATTGCCACTCGCAGAAGCTTGATAAATGTCCCTAAATCACCTGCTGCGGGGGATACGCTATAGCCTGCTCCAACAACCTGTGCAACATCATGAATCGTGGCGCCGATAAAAATCCCCATTTCTTGGTCATTAAACTGTAGGAGGTCACCGATAATCGGATAGAGCACCATGGCGATGGTACTTAAGCTCGTCACTCCAATAATTGTAAACAGCGTTTGACGCTGGGTGTCCGGTCCTTTCGGGAGAACACTGCTAATCGCCATCGCTGCTGAGGCGCCACAAATCGCAACGCTGCCCCCTGTCAGTACTCCCAACTGCCGTTCACAGCCCAAGAGTCGGCTCAACACAACACCGAATAGCAGCGTTGCAAGCACTGCAGCGACGACAAGTAACACAGGGGTCCACCCCAAAGAAGCAACATCTGCGACGGTCAGGCGCAGCCCCAGCAATGCCACACCTAGCCGCAAGGCCTTAACCGCTACGAGCTCTAAACCGGGTCCTACACGAGGAGTTTCGTTTAAAAAATGAAAGGCCATCCCGAGTAATAAGCCCATGAGCATAGCGGGTGCACCGTAACGCTGGGCAATAAACGAGGCCGCAAGTGCCACCGCTGTGGCTACGGCGACACCCGGAAAATATTGTGCCCAGGCGGCGATTACACGGTCGATCATCGAACAGCCGGTTCGATTAGGAGCGATTCACTCTGAATCAAATCATCAAACGCAGACGAATCCTCTCCCAACATCGCCGCCTTTTGTGCCTGACGAATGAAGTCTACTGTCACCACATCTTGCGCTTTTGCGGCATCTAAAATAGCGAGTAATCGCGAGGTCGTGCGGTGCCGCGTTGCGCCATACCCCTTGACCATGCCACCACAATCCGCAATGGCTTTTGCGACATCTGTCGATTGCGCCGCCATCACAGCAGAAAACCAGCGTTCGATCATGACCCACTCCTGACTAAAGCCCAGGCTTTTTCGACGGCTGCCTTTAAGCGCCGCAAGCCGTCGCAACGTCCATTGAGTGACCACCTTGTCTGTTCGCAATTTTCTAGCGCCCAACACGGAGCCCAAAACTTTTGTCAGCAAATCGGAATTCAACAATCGCTGCCCCCATTTTTTAGGGAGTAACGCCGCAACTTCTTCAACCCGAGGATGGAAAAACTCGGTGACCTGAATAAACTGACCTGGAGCCGCACGAACTTCCTCGCGAATCTCCGCCTCACGAGCAGGCCGGCACTTGAGCTGGGCGACTCTTGGAACATCCTCGAAAGCCATCCACAACGCTAACCAGCGGGCGGTCTCCTGGGTGAGGTCATAACCGTCATCAATCCCCGCCACCTGAGTAACCCGCTGAAGAAAGTCTGAGGCATAGGCTTCATCCTGGTAATCCAACAGTCGCACTACCCCTTGGTAAGCAACCTCGTGGACTTCCTGCGGCAAGGCAGCAATCAGTGGCAACAGCCTAGCCCCCAAGGGTGTAGTAGCCTCAGGTAAAGCAAATGCAGACGGCGGGTCAGGGTCATAAAGTGTCACGCCGCCCGATTGCGCTCGATCAAAACTTTCGTCAAAAGCGGCCCGATTTGCTGCCGCACCTTTTCCAGTTGCGAGGACCTTTGTAAATATATCGCGCTGAAAGGGCAGCACCCCGGCTCCAGCGATAGCACCAAACAAGCCGGCGGAAATGACCGTGCCATGACGCTGTACTAACTCCAACAAATCAAAATGCACGAAGCGACTTGCATAGCGTGCCGAAAGGTCGAGGATAAAAGCCGTATCAGCCGTGCCGTCTGTGGTATCGCTTTTTTCAGTGATGCCGTAAACCCGATGATTTGAGGAAATGAGCGTAGTTCGCTCTGGGGATATGAAGCCGCGGCTGATCATCCGGCCCGCCTCGGCTATCTCCGAAGTCACTGCGATATCAATGTCGCCCTGGGCAGGAAACAAACTCATGACCGGTTCAGGTCCATTTGTTGAGCGGGGTATAAACTCCAGATAGTAGATCGTGGCGCCAGTACGCTGGGCCACACCGGCCAAGGAGGTGCTCTGACAGTACCAACCTGAACGCTTCGCGACCTCAATCAGCCAGTTGGTCAGGACGCCGCCCCCCTCCCCCCCGAGTGCCGCGACGAGCATGTTGATGGTTTTCAACGAGGCAGTCACAGCCGAGCCAGCTCCCTGCGGCGAAGATCACGGTCTCGCCACCAGTTGCGAACCCGCACACGAAATCCGTGGCGAAGTCGCTCCAAGCGTGTGGGATTGTAAACAAGATCAATCTGAGAAAAAGACGGGCACAATACGGCGCTGTGTGCGTTAGTGCCGCAAACGCCGCACCCCACACAACTATTGTCTACGTAGGACACGGGATCGACTCTGAGAGGATCTGGATTATCTTTAATGGTCAACGAGGGGCAACCCGATAGACGGATGCATCCGTGATCACCCGTGCAGGTCTCAGCATCGATATAAAAGCGCGCTCTATCAACACGCTGCCCGGTATCGATCGCTTTTTTTAGCAGCGGCTTTATTCGCCGCTGACGGTTGAGCATGCATTCACCCTCTGCGATCACGACTTTGAGGCCCGGAGCGTCTGTCGTTAGGGCTTCACGCAAGGTGTGCTTCATTGCCTCAATATTGTAGGTGCTTACGGTTTGCAACCAATCGACACCCGCACCTCGACACGCAGCTTCGATGCTTTGCCACTGATCACGTTGGGGGCGCTGAGCATCAATCGTCGAGGCAATTAAATTCGGCTCCACCAAAGAGGGAATATCCTGCCCACCCGTCGCAGCCGAATAGCCGTTATCAATAATGACCAGCAGCCCATCGTGCCCATTAAACACCGCGCTGGTTACACCGCTGGTCAATCCGTTATGCCAAAACCCGCCATCTCCCATAATGCTAATGGCCTTATGAGGTAAAGCATGGCGCATTCCAGAAGAGCTCGCCAACGACAACCCGTAACCCATAATCGTGTTGCCGAGGTTAAATGGCGCTGCGGTGGCAAAGGAGTGACAACCAATGTCTGATGATATGTGGAAAGGACCTATTTCCTCCTGCAGCTGCTTAA